>JADFYC010000079.1 GCA_015233295.1 Deltaproteobacteria bacterium
AACTTTTTTCAATACCATGGGCTTTCCAGTGCAATTGCTGAGAGGTTTATTGGCTGTTGCCATCTCTGTAACCACGATCCAGAATTATGAGGCGTTATGCCGGGCTTCTTTCTCCGATGAAGTGGCTCGCCGCATCGGTCATTATGGTTATCGGCTTATTGGGGCGCTGGTGGTCGTTATTGTCTGTGGATGGTTCGTGACGGAGTATTTTGGCCAATTCTCCCGTCATCACGACGAGGAAACCTATCATTCCCAGTTAAGCTTGGCCTACATTGATTTCAAGAACGCTACCGAAACGGTGAACCTACTAGTGCAAACAATGGCCGGCTCGCCCAACTTCGAAAGGGACCTGACAGCCATTAACTCGACTCTTGACCGATATAGTCAAATCATTCCAGGATCCGAATGCTATTTTCTGGATACAAGCGGCATGGCCCTGGCTTCTTCGAGTAGACGCCAGTCGGATAATTTTGTGGGCCGATCATACGCCCGCCAGCCCTATTTCCAAAGCGCCGTCAAGGGGGTATTAGGTTCTTACGTGGCGGTGGAGTTAACTTCAAAAAAACCTAGATACTATGCTGCTTACCCCGTGCGCAACGTTGCAGGAGAGATCACAGGAGTATCGGTGATTAGGGTCCTTTTAGACCAGCTTTCAGTCAGGCTTAAGATTGGTTCCTATGGGTTTTTGATAAACCCTCAGGGGATTATCCTCAGATCAACTCACCCCGAATTCTTTATGCACCCTCTCTGGCCGATAGATGACAACACTTATCATCAACTGGCCGAGTCAAAACAAAATTCACCAATTGAAGATGGGCCGGTTCTGCAAAGAGAACCCGTACATGGTGTTCTATACGATTTTAACGGCATGAGATTACAAGTTTTTCGAGCCAAGACTGACGTTGAGGGACTATCAATCGTTATCTTTGGTTCGATGCCTTCGTTAGGTTTTGCCCGCCTGCTTGGCATCTTGATGACGCTAATTTTTTCCATCTTATTAATTACCTTTTTTATCATTAGACAGCGGGCGGATGAGGCTAATGTCATCCAACAGGTCCAAGCTAGGCAGGTGATGGTCTTCCAGCAGGCTTTGCTGGAGTTGAACAAGATTGATAATCCAGCGTTTCGATCGGTGGTTGAGAAAATAACCATGACATCTGCCCAGGTGCTTAAACTGGCCAGGGTTAGCGTTTGGTTGTTTGAGCCTGACGGCTCAGGTCTCACCTGCGAAGATGCCTACACCAGGAGCGATGACGTGCATGATCGGGGGGGCAGACTTGCAGTGGCCGACTACCCTGAATTCGTTGAAGAGGTTATTAGAGAACAAACCATCGTGGTGTCTGATGCCCGCCGGGATATACGTACGGCCGGACTTATGGACAATTACTTGAAACAAAATGATATGTTATCCCTAATGGTATCTACCATCCGACGGCGAGGAGAGGTGGTTGGTTTGATTTGCCATGAGCATGTGGGCAGTATCCGGATATGGACAAGGGAGGAAGAAAAGTTTGGATATGATATTGCGGAGCTGATTTTATTAGCGATGGAATCGGCCGACCGCAAGAGAGCGGAAGAGAAGTTGCAAGAAAGTGAGCTGTGGTTGAAGACTATCCTGGATTCGGTTCAGACCGGCGTGATCACGGTTGACGCCGAGACCCATATTGTTCTTGAAGCAAATCCGGCTGCAGCCAGAATGGTCGGGGCGGAACTTGATCACCTGGTTGGTCAGGTTTGTCATAAATACTTATGCCCGGCTAGTCTCCAACAGTGCCCCATCACAGATCTGGGACAAAGAATTGACCATTCGGAGAGGAAACTCCTCCGAACTGACGGTACTAGTCTGACGGTGATCAAAACAGTGGTTTCATTGATCTTGAACGGAAGAAATTGTTTATTAGAAAGTTTCATGGATGTTTCCGAGCTAAAAAAGGTTGAGGAAGAACTGCGGGCGGCCAAGGAAGAAACTGAGCAAGCAAATCTGCTACTTAAACAAGCCGTGGAGAATGCCAATCGTCTGAGCAGGGAGGCAGATTCCGCCAACCAGGCTAAAAGTGACTTCCTGGCCAATATGAGTCATGAAATCCGCACACCCATGAACGGAGTGATTGGGATGGCCGGCCTACTTTTGGATACGGCACTCAGCCCAGAACAACTAGAGTATGCAACTGTCATCAGGAATAGTGCGGATTCGTTGCTTTCTATTATCAACGATATTTTAGATTTCTCTAAGATAGAGGCCGGCAAATTAGAACTGGAGATGCTGGATTTTGATCTCCGCACCACTTTGGAGGATTTGTGCGAATTATTGTCCTTTCGGGCAGATGAAAAGGACCTGGAGTTTACCTGTCTGATGGAGCCGGATGTCCCCTCTTGCCTGGAAGGCGACCCGGGCCGGATCCGCCAGGTTCTGACTAATCTGATCGGAAATGCCGTGAAATTCACCAAACAAGGAGAAGTGGTCCTTCATGTCATGCTTGATAATGAGAATGGGCAACAGGCGAAGGTGCGTTTTTTGGTTCGGGATACCGGGATTGGAATTCCAGTTGAGAAGGTGACCACTCTTTTCCAACCGTTTACTCAGGTTGATTCATCTACGACCAGAAGGTTCGGCGGCACCGGCCTGGGCCTGTCCATTTCCAAACGTCTGGTGGAGTTGATGGGGGGGCGGATTGGCGTCGCCAGTGAAGAAGGCCGAGGTTCAACCTTTTGGTTCACCATCCCGTTTAAAAAACAGCCTCCAGAGAAAGTCTGCGCCGTGGTCCCTCAGCCCGACGGGAACCTGGCTCAAACAAAAATATTGGTGGTGGATGATAACCCCATTAATCGCCGTGTCTTCGCCGGGATGCTGAACTCCTGGAATTGCCGGTTTGACGAAGCGCCGGATGTCCTCTTGGCCATGGACAAGCTTCATGCCGCGGCCGCTGCCGGAGATCCTTTTCGGCTGGCTATTTTAGACATAGTCATGTCGGACGTCGACGGTGAGACTTTGGGTAGAATGATTAAAGCAGACCCGATACTTAAGGACACAATCCTGGTCATGATGACTTCCGCAGGCAGACGGGGCGACGCGGCTCGATTGGAAAAAATCGGCTTTGACGCCTACTTGAATAAACCGGCTAAACAATCTCAACTCTTCAACTGCCTTACGACCGTGGTCGGACGGAAGAAGCCCCCGGAATCAACCCGACATCGCATTGTGACCAGACACAACGCCGCCGAAGGCTTGAAACGTAAAATTCGGATTCTGGTGGCCGAAGACAATATCATTAATCAGAAGGTGGCGGTGGGCATATTGGAAAAAATGGGTTACCGGGCGGATGCCGTGGCCGACGGTCGGGAAGCGGTGAAGGCCCTGAAAACCATCCCCTATGACCTGGTCCTGATGGATGTACAGATGCCGGAAATGGATGGATTTGAAGCCACCAAAATGATCCGAAATAATACCGTTCCGGTGCTGAATCATTACATCCCCATAATTGCCATGACGGCCCACGCCTTCAAAGAAGACCGGGGAAAGTGTCTAGAAGCGGGCATGGATGATTATGTATCCAAACCGGTACAACCAGAGGAACTGGCCCAAGCCATTAATCGCTGGATTTCCAGGCGGTCGAATTCAGAAGGGAAACAGTCCGACGAAAATAAAGATAACTCTAAGGTCAGATTGGACCGGGGTAGGTTGATGGAAAGGCTTGATGGTGATGAGGACCTCTGTCGCGAGATACTTGACCTCTACCTTCGAGATGGGGCCGAGCAAATCATGGCTATAGAAGAGGCCGTGGCCCAGTCTGATATGAGGCAGATTCCCAAACTGGCCCATAGACTCAAAGGCTCCTCTGGAAACGTGGAAGCGGTGATCATGCTGGAACTATCTATCGAACTGGAACAGGCTGGAAAAGATGATAATATAACCAGGGCCAAAGAGGTATTGGAAAAGATCAAGACAGAGTATAGCCTGTTGAAACATCTCGTTAATCATGGGACACCGTCTTAACCCAATGATCCGGGATGTCGCAACGGCAGGCATTAATCTGTTGAATATTTGATGCGGTTGGCCTATAAAGGGAACATGGGTAAGGCTCCCGATACTTTTCCCGAAAAGCCGGCCGGACTAAGGATAATCACATTACGGCTGGGATAAGTGTGGTCGATGCCGAATTCGCCGACGAGACCGAATAGGCCATAGAATTTAATCCGTCAAGGCAAGAGGTTGGTCATGGCTAAAGTGATGGTCGTAGATGACGATGCTATTATCACTCTTATTCTAAAAAGCCGTCTTAGCGCCATCGGATATGAGGTGGTGGGAACGGCCATGTCAGGAGAAGAGGCCATTGAAATGGCTGAGCAACTTCGACCCGACTTAATCTTGATGGACATTGTCATGCCCGGGCCGTTGAACGGCATTTCGGCGGCTGAAATTATCAGAGAACAATTTGATATTCCAGTAATCTTCCTGACGGCTTATTCGGAGAAAGACGTCGTTGACAAGGCCAAACAGGTTGAACCACTGGGTTATATCATAAAACCTTTCCAAGAAGCTGAACTCCGGGCGACTATTGAGGTCGCCCTGTACAAGAAGGTCATGGACCGGCGCCTCCGGGAGAGCGAAGAACGCTATCGGGCCATAGTCGAAGACCAGACTGAGATGATCTGCCGGTTCGGTCCTGACCTGACCTTAACCTTTGTCAACCTTGCTTTTTGCCGATATCTTAAACGACCAGCCGACAAACTGATCGGCCTCAGTATTGTTCCGCTTTTGCCTGATGTCGACTTCAAGGTGCTCCAAGAACTGCTAGCCTCTTTAACACCGGATAACCCGGTGAGGACGGTTGAGCATCGGGTGCTTAGACCCGATGACCCCGATGACCAGGTCAGGTGGCTGCAATGGATAAACCGGGCCATCTATGACGAGCGGCGCCACCTGATCGAATTCCAGGCCGTAGGACGGGACATCACCAAACGAAAACGGGCTGAGGAAGGGCTGCAAAAAGCCCACGATGAATTTGAAGCCCGGGTGGAGGAACGGACTGCGGAACTCAAACGTGTCAACGCCAAGCTCCAGTTGGAGGTGGCGGAACGCAAGTTGGCGGAAGAGGCATTACGAGAATCGGAACGGGAATTAACCGTCCGGAACCATGTGGCGGAAGTGTTCCTGACCGTCCCTGATGACGAAATATACGGAGAGGTCATGAAAATCGTATTGGAATTTCTAAATAGCCAGGACGGTTTGTTTGGATACTTAGACGAAAATAAGACCCTGATTTGCCCCTTCGCCCAAAAGCCTACCGGTGGTCCCGGCGAGACGTCCGGTATTATCAGCTTCCCTAGAGAAACATGGACGGGTATTTGGGGACAAGCCTTGCTTCAGCGGCAGAACCTCTATTCCAACGCTCCCCTTGAGGTCCCCGAATGGCACGGTCCGATTGACCGGGCCCTGGCCGTGCCCATTATCCACCAGCATGAAGTGATCGGATTACTGTTGGCGGCCAACAAAGCCACGGACTATGACGACTGGGATATGGACCTGATGGACATCATCGTCAGTTTCATTGCCCCGATCCTCAGCGCCAGATTGCAGCGAGACCGACAGGAACAAAAGCGCCGTCAGGCCGAGCAAGCCCTGTATCAGAGCGAGGAACGTTATCGAAGCCTGATTGAGACCATGAATGAAGGCTTCGGGACGGTTGATGAACATGGCCGACTCAGTTATGCCAATAACAACTTCTTGGAGATGTTGGGATATTCGGAGGAAGAACTTATCGGCCGCCCCATCCTTAGCTTGCACGATGAAGACAACCGGAACATCGTGGCGGCCCAGTTTGATTCACGCCGGCGAAGCCTGAGCGGGACATATGAAGTGGCGTTTATCGCTAAGGACGGGCGGAAAGTTTATGCGATTGTTTCGTCGGCTCCGGCCTTTGATCGAGACGGAAGCTTTAAGGGTTCGGTGACGACCTTTACTAATATCACGGAACGCAAGAGATTGGAGCAGCGACTGGAGACCGAACGCCAAAAGCTGTTCTCTCTTTTTGACAATCTTCCCCTCTTTGTTTATCTTCAATCTCCTGATTATTCCATCACCTTTGCCAACAGGTATTTTCGGGAATATTTCGGTGAAATCGAAGGGCGGCATTGCTATGAACTCCTGCGCCGACGCAAGGGCCCCTGTGAAGACTGCACCACAATAAAAGTATTTAACACAAACCGGGAACAGGATAAGGAATGGACTAATATCCGGGATGGACGCATCTATCATGTTTTTGACTGTCCTTTCACCGAACTCGACGGATCTCCCCGGGTCATGAAGCTGGGCATCGACATTACCGCCCGGAAACAGGCGGAAGAACATATTCGGGAACTTACACATCAATTGCTGAAAACTCAGGAAGATGAATGGCAGAGGATCTCCCGGGAATTGCACGACCGGGTGGCCCAGGACCTGTCCGCCGTGAAAATCGGTGTTGACACCCTGGCCAATCGTTGGCCGGAAGCCCCCCCCGATTTGCATCGGACTGCCGCGACCTTGTCCAAAAGCCTCCAGGCGGCCCTGATTGACATCAGAGATCTGGCCTATAACCTTCGCCCGGCGGCCCTGGACGATCTGGGATTAGCCCAGGCCATCTCTCAGTTATGTGAGGAGTTCTCTGCCCGTAGCGGGCTCACTGTGGATCTGATCACGGCCGGGATCGATGGCCTAAAACTGGATTTCGATACCGAGATCACCATCTATCGACTGATTCAGGAAAGCCTTAACAACGCCCTCAACCATGCCGCCGCCAAAATGATCACTGTCCGGCTAGTGACGTCCTTTCCGTGCATTATCCTTCGGCTGGAAGATGATGGTCGAGGTTTTGATGTGCCACAACGTTTGGCCGTGGCCCTTAGCGAAAAACGAATGGGCCTGTCCAGTATGAGAGAGCGGGTCAGCTTGTTGCGAGGCAAGATGCGCCTTGAATCCCTGCCGGGAAAAGGCACAAAAATCGTTATAGAAGTTCCGTATAAGGAGAACAAACCGTGAGTAAGAAGAAAACCATCTTGATCGTGGATGATCATCCCTTTTTCAGGGAGGGCCTTAGGGCGATCCTGGAGCGGAACTCCGGTTTTGAGGTCGTGGGCGAGGCCGGCGATGGGCAGCAGGCCATCCGGATGACTAAGGAACTCAAGCCTGACCTGGTGCTGATGGATATCTCGTTACCCGACAAAAGTGGGATTCAATTGACAGTTGACCTGCGGCATTTGTTACCCGATTTAAACATTATGATTATCAGTATGCACGCCAAAGCAGATTATATCACCAAGGCCTTCCAGGCTGGAGCCAAAGGGTATCTTTTCAAAGAATCGGCGGCGGAAGCCCTGGTCCAGGGGTTGGAGGCCGTATCCAAAGGAGAATTCTTTCTGGACGCGTCCCTTTCCCATCAGGTGGTCAAAAAACTGATGGAATCCCCGGAGAAAAAGACGAAAGTCTCCGACACGGCTTATGGCACTCTGACTTCCCGGGAACAGGAAGTGATGCGTCTCCTGGCGGAGGGCATTTCCACCAAAGGTATCGCCCAGAACTTGTGCATCAGCCCCAAGACCGTGGATAACCACCGGGCTAATATCATGAGCAAACTGAACCTTCACAGCGCCATCGAGCTGGTCCGGTACTCTGCCCGGCTTGGCCTGATTGACGTAGATCTGTGGAAAGATTAGCCTGCGATTTCGTGGGCAACGATATTGGAGAAAAAGGTAAAGGTGAGTTATGGATAAGCTCGCGGCCATTCGTTATATCTTGGCCTCAGATAGGTCCATTTTTGAATTCTACTGTGGCCGGATGTTGGAGGAAGCAGACGTTGATTTCGATGACTTTGACATCGTGTTGGACGGTGCTGCTGGTTACGAAGGATTTGACGACATGGCCGACAAAATCTTGATCGAAGGCCTCGAGGCCGGGATTATTTCCTTTAACCCGGAACACGATTCACCTGATGAGGAATATGAGGCCACCTAACAGGTCACCCAGACTCGAAATCCGATCAGAACCAACAACGTTATCCAGGACGTGGCCAGCATCAATCTGTTGGTCAGCAGGATGTCATTCGGGGCCAAGGGCCGGAGCGGATCTCCCAACTCCGGTTTGGGTGAAGGTTTCCCGCCGTAGTAACTGAGTCCACCCAGTTGCACTCCCAGAGCGCCGGCTATAGCTGCTTCCGACTGGCCGGCATTGGGGCTGGGGTGTTTAGCTCTATCCCGCAGAAATATCCTGATTGAATTCACGGCACGTTGCCGCAGGATCAAGGCGGCCGGCGGGACCAAAATAGAGGTCAACCGGCTGGGCAGGTAAGCCGCCAGGTCGTCTAACCGGGCTGAAGCCCAGCCAAATTCCAGGTAACGTTCATTTTTGTATCCAAAGGTGGAATCAAGAGTGCTGACGGCCTTGTAGGCCATTATACCCACCGGCCCGCCCAGCACGGCAAAAAACAGCGGGGCGGTAACTCCATCGACCATGTTCTCCGCGACGCTCTCCACAGTTGCCCGAACCACTTCCGTCTGATCCAGGAGATGGGTGTCGCGGCCGCAGATCATCCCGACCCGGCGTCTCGCCTCCTCCATGTCTCCCGAATTCAAGGCCGCCCACACTTCCGTGCTGTGTTTGACCAGGTCCCTAGCCGCGAGGCCCGTATAGATGATCAGGATCGAGACCAGATCACCCACCATGGGGTGGATCCCCCGACTCAATCCAACTATTAGATAAGTCCCCAAGATCGTGACCAAGACAACAGCCAGGGCCGTGACCAAGCCGGCCGCCTTAGGGTCCCGGATGGTGCTTCGAAACATTCCTTCCAGTTTCACCGCCAGCCGGCCGATCAACCTGACTGGGTGGGGAAACCAGCGGGGATCACCGATTAGCTGATCTATAACCACCGCCGCGATGACTTGGTATCCAATATTCATTATGGTGATCCGATGTCGGGTTATATAATCATTCAGAAAAAACAAACCGAAAGGGACTCAGAGATAAAGCAGGCTCGGTCTCGGGAAAAATCTAGTATTCAAACAATAAACCAAGGGAGTAAATCAGTGCCCCCAGATCCGAATTCCAGGCCCCGAAATTATCTAGATTGACGTAGCGGGCCTCCAGCGAGAGAAAAGTTCGTTGGACGCCGTATTCTTTTCTGAATTCCATCGCTCGGACAGGATCCAGGGGATTGAGATTGACCCGCACACCTAAGGAGACATGATATCCTTTTAACCAGACCCGCTCGGTCTTGCGGCGGTCGTCGATGTCCTCGTCCAGAAAGAAGAGATCCAGGCCGCTGTCCAGGTAAGGAATAATAATCTGATTCTTGTAATAGTCGAATTTGAATCTGACAGACATATCCCCCCCGTAAGCCTGGAGGATGGTCTCGGCATCCGTGGCGCGGCCGTCCACAGTCTCTGCGTGCCCGGTCAAGTTGAAGAAGTGCAGGCCGAAGCCAAGCTCAAAGAACTTCCCATAATCCCGGTCCAGACAGCCGGAAAGAACATAGCCGCCGTGGTTATAAATTCTCGATGCTTTATCGCTCCTGGGGTCAAAATACCCCCCCTTCACCCCGACCATCACGCCTTGGGTCTCGAACGCCAGGGCCTCCGGATTAGTCCAGCCTAATACCAGCAACAGGATCAAAGGAATCATTCGTTTCATGGAGAATATTTTTACCCCATAGTCACTTCATTTGAAAGTCGCGATTTGCCCGACGAGGCGCCCTAAAAGCTGCCGTAGCGATAAAACAACCACCACCGGAATCGGTGACCAGCCCTTGGATGGGCGATGGCATCTGGCTCACCTCGTCCGATTTTTCACCTTCGTTGGTGGCCTTATCATAGGCTGAGACGGTTAGATAGTAGGTGGTCCCATTTTGCAGCCCGTTTAGGGTATACTTGGTTGTGTTGCCCGCGTCAATGGGAGAATTCGGGGCGTCATACCGACCGGGTGTGGTTCCGTAATAGATTTTGTATCCTCCGACCCCGGACCCATTGTCAACGGCCGGTTGCCAGGTCATGGGGATGGAGCTTTCCGACAGCCCGGCTTTAACTTCCAACACTCTGGTCGGGGGAATGGTGTCAA
Organism: Deltaproteobacteria bacterium; assembly: GCA_015233295.1. Classification (GTDB taxonomy): domain Bacteria; phylum Desulfobacterota; class JADFXK01; order JADFXK01; family JADFXK01; genus JADFXK01. The sequence goes on from JADFYC010000079.1 coordinate 10,088, forward strand.
GGATGATGATGGTATTGGCCCCGGAGGTTTGCCCGTTACTGGTCACATAAATGTTGATGGTGTATTGGCCGTCATTGACCCCGAGGTCCGCGGCCTTGATGGTGGTGGTTATTTGAACGTTTTTCTGACACTTGCCCGCGTCGATTTGATTTCCCGTGCCCGGTCCGGTGCCCCCGATCTCTACCAGATAATCGCCATCGGTATCCGACTTCCAGATAAGCCTGGCCAGATTAGAGTTGGTTTTATTAATGGCCGTGGGAATCAAGCTGACGATAGTGATCACGGATAAATCAGACCACATGGTCACCGTATTATCAAGCGAATTCATAGAGAAGAGATAATGGCCGTCAGCCGATATCCGGACTCCGGCCGGGCCCTGGCCGGCTGAGAGGGGGTTGGCTGTGATGGTCATGTCGGCGGTATTGATTATCTTCAGGTTTCCGGCCAGGGTGTCTGCCACAAAAAGTGTATTATTATCATTGGTTAGAGCCAGGCCAACAGGGTTGCCGGCCAGGTTCACGCTTCGGTTAACAGTCAGATCGGCGGCCGACAATTTCAGGACAGTGCCCCCGCTGGTGCAGGTGACATAGACATAGGTCCCATCATTACTCGCGGCAAAGTATAGGGGTTGCCCATCCACTGCCCCAGAGACGATAACGACGAGATCCGCCAGGCGCACCTTGAATATGGCATTAACAGAGGAACCGGCCACGTAGAGATACTGTCCGGTCGGGTCCAAGGCCAATCCCCAGGGCCCGTAATTTAAAATTATTCCACCGGATACGGTGTCGCTCGCTGTTGAAATAAGGGAGACCGTGCCACCGGCGTAATTGGACACAAAGACGGTCAGGCCGTCTTTAGAGATGATCACATCAACCGGTTGCGCATCCACCCCGATGGTCTTGATCACCTGCCGGGAGGTTACGTCCACCTTGGATACGGTGTTGCTTCCCTGATTGGCGACATAAAGATACCGGCCGTCCGGAGTCAAAGCCAATCCCTGGGGAGTATTACCGACGGTGATGGCATTCACGTTCACTGTCCCAGTGGCGATATTGATGATGGAGATGGCGTTGGAAGAAGCGCCGGTGACGTAAAGATTCTGTCCCGCGAAATCCATGACCCCGGCCCAGGGACGGGCGCCCACGGTAAAAGTCTTGATCGGACGGTCAGGCAAGGCGACGGCTGAAACCGGAAAAAACACCAACGACAGCATCGCCCAAATGATCAGGGCTGGGAATGAAGTTTTAGCCGGGGGGGCGGCCTTAACCGCCGGCTTGGGAATCATGATTCTGTCAGGATTTCTCATCGGAACATCTCGGAAACTGGTCAGGGTAAGAGAGGCATGGAACCGAAGGTGCTTTCGAACATGATTAACCTAATTAACGGCGCAGAAAAAATCAAGAAAATAACTAGCTTCTTGCAAAACTAATCTGCGAGATATAAAATTGATATAGTGGTCCCCACTCTTAGTTATTATGGTAACAATTATAACAAAAGGTGTATCTAAATTAACAGTATCGCCTTATCCATAGTTAAG
>JADFYC010000007.1:0-24276 GCA_015233295.1 Deltaproteobacteria bacterium
AAAGCTTTAGACCTGGGCTTGAAGAACCAGGTCGTATTTACCGGACATCGTGAGGATATTCCTCAATTGCTGGCTATCTCAGACGTTACGGCCCTGACTTCGGATTCATCTGAAGGGGTCCCCCAGACCGTCTTGCAATACCTGGCCATGGCCAAACCGGTGGTAGGGACAACGGCAGGTGGGATCCCCGAATTGATTCGAGATGGAGAAACGGGCTTGTTGGTGCCGATTAACGATGCTGCCGCCGTGGCCCGGGCTATTCTACACCTGCTTCGGGATAAAGATTTGGGTCGTCGCTTGGGCCTGACCGGCCGCGAGCTGGTGGCCCGAGTCTACGATCGGGAAAAAATGGTCGACCAGACTGAGCAGTTATATTATCGGTTGGTGGCCGCGAGGCATAAAATTAAACGCCGGCAGGCAGCCATCATATAAATGAAGGGATCTGACCAACCTGGCCGCCCTGTCGGTTGAGGCCGGAGGCCAGACCTATAATATCGGCGGAGGAGCCCGGGTCACGGTTAACCAGGTGCTGGAGCTATTGGAAAGTATCATGGGCGTGACCTCAATTACCGTCCCCAGGTGACCTTAGAACAAGGGTTTGGCCGCGGAAGCTCAATGGATGAAAGAACTTCACCAAGAAGAAGCAGCGGCGGACAAAGATGCCGACATGTCCGATTAGAGGTCGGTACAACGTCTGAAACCCAAACAGGCCATCTGGGCAATAAGGAATTGCTATGTCTATCTCAACGCAACTATTGGAAATATTAGCCTGCCCCCAGTGTCTGAACGGCGTTCGGTTAAATGAAACTGGAGACGGTTTGATTTGCGACACCTGCTGCCTGGTTTATGAAGTAAAAGATGACATCCCCATCATGCTCATCAGTGAAGCCAAGAAGGCTGGCTAACTTTACGGGCAGACCGGTTTTGTCTGGTTCCGGATCGGCCACCGCATAGACTCTGAAGGGAACGCGGCTTGCGGGCGATCACGCCCTCTGACAACTCGTTCACTTAAGTTTGACCTTGACCAGGTCTTGAAACGGCCTCATCTATTCTAAATTCTAACTATTGAAATTATCTGTTGATCCAACCAGACGGCACTGGAGGACACATCATGATTCTGAAGGGTATACTGCATGTGGAATCGCCAATATACAGAGGAAATTCCAGGAAAACACTTTTCACTCGGGACGGTGATGGTGTCCACAGGTTGATTTCTCTGGCCGGCGAGATATCAGGTACGGCTCAATCATTGATGGACGCCTTTATCGGCCAATCGGGTAATGGGAAGAATCTCGGTCTGCTCAACCGGATGTGGCTTAGGTTATATGGTTCCCCCTTGCCGCCAAGGCTTATTACCAATGTCAAGTGTACCCTCCAAACCAAGAGTTATCCCCGAGACAATTTCTTCGACCTGCGCATGGGGCTGAAGCTGGATGAAGACAGGTTTGCCGCCGAGGCCAACGCAAATTACAAGATGGAGACCATTCTTCGTAATTCCATTTTTGACCTCGTCTTGTCTATAGATGAATCGCAACTCCGAAATGGCGACAATGAGGCTAGATTATACTATCTTTTCCAGGAATTGAAAGAAGGCCGATTCTGGTTTGGGGCGGGTAAGACCAAAGGACTGGGCCGGGTTCGGTTAGACATGGAACTGCCGTTCCCCTCTCCGGAAAAAGCGCCTAAATTACATCTTGAAGCCAGCCATTTAAGAGTGGATATGAGGTTCGATTCGATCAATCCGGTGTTGGTAGGTTGGAACTGGGGTAAGGTGGACCCGCAGTCCGCCTCATTTACCTCCATGGAAGCCAGGTTGATGATTGAGGCCATGAAGGATATCCCTAGCTTCATCCGCGGTCGCCTGGAAATGGTCTTGGGGGGACCGATCTTGAGTCCGGAGGACTGGAAGCGTAAACTGGCCGAATTCCTGCCCCGGATAGTCGCCATCTGGCTCATGGAACGGTCCACCGCCGAAGTCGAATTTTATGTCTTGCCAAAGTCCAGTATAAGCAAACTGGGGAAAGGTAAACATGCCTTGACCGAAAAGCTGTTGGTCAGACTTGAAACTTTGACCGAGCAACCTTTCCCCTCGCCGGACGCAGCCGAAGACGCGATTAAGGACGCTCTGGGCAAGAAAGCCAATATGGCCAACCGGGTGGTGGAATGCGTCGAACGCAAGCAACAGGCCAAGAAAAGGCTTGATAAAGACGCCTGGCTGCAACTGGTCAATGCCTTCGGTTTTGATACCGGCTTGTCTGAAATCGTGGAGGTGGCTATCCATGATGAAATGGCCTTAACCAAGATCATCACCAAGGCGTGTCGAGACTTGTTTGCCCGAATTAATCTGCAAATCGATCATCAGATCAAATTACTTCAAAGCGACATCTGGGTGGATGGCGAAATGGCCAACCGGCAGCAACACATCCGGCTCAAGACCATGTTGCTCCAAAATAAGATCAGCGAAGACCAATGGAACAATCCCCACCTGGTCCCCGACGGAATAAAGCCGGCCGTGTGGAAAGAGTTTCTTGAGGCCCATAGCCGAGTACAGTACCGTCACATGTTGGCTGCCACCAATTTGAACAAGAGTATCATTAATGACCGGAATCTGATCGAATTCCTTAAAGTCTACCGCGATCGAACCCGCCAGGAACTCGCCCAACCCTACAATATCGATTTCAGGCCCGGTCCAGGCAAGAAAAGTCGTGATATATCCCAAAAATATGGCAAACCATTTGACACCATGTTCATGCGCATGCTGTCCTGGGTCCCATCTTCCAAAAAGCAGGGCGCCTGGGAAGTATACATCCCCGGCGGCACTATTAAAGGCGCTTTCAGAAAGCGGGCTTCACAACTGCTGAAAACCCTCTGGGGTGAATCGGCTAAGACCAGTCAGGTGATCAACCGCCTTTTCGGCGTCCAGGGGCAGCGAGGGATGGTGCTGTTCTCCGATGCGTATCTCGTGGATCCCTGCGACCCATACCGGGCCTGGTGTTCCATGGAGGGGATCAAAATTAATCCCAAGACGGGACAACCTGTTGAAACATCTAAGCACGACTACTTGTTCGCCTATGGCGACAAACTCTCCTTCCAACTGCGCCTTGATGTCCAGGATGTGGCTGAGTCGGATACCGAAGCCTTCTCCATCTTCACCCATCTGCTGAACGATTTCCAAAAGGGAGATATTTGTATCGGCGGTGAAAAAACAACCGGATTTGGTTGGATCCAGGCTGAGGTGACCAACCTGATCCTGCTTAGCGCCAACCTGTCCCAAGCCTATGAAAAAATCTTCGGTTCATACCAGTTCACCGAGCATGGTCCGTGGCGACAATTGAGGCTGGAGGCCGCCGAGGCGGTCAAAGCTTTGAGTCAGACCGCTCCCATCGTTTCCCGCAAGGAAGCCGGCTCATTAGCCCCACCGATGGCCAAAGCCGGGTTTATTTCCCACCGGGCCTTCGGGGGCCGGTGCGGCACGCTGATAATCGAAGCTGAGGTATTAACTCCCATAAATGTTAAGGAAAGCGGGGAACCGTCCTTTAATACCGCCCTTGAAAACGAATCTATTAACGGCTGGGACTTTTTTTCCTTTTCTGCTCCAGAGGCGGCGAATCGCGGTTCCGACAGAGTCTATGCGCTGCCCGGTCGGAGTATAAAGGGAATGATCCGTCATATCTATTCCATCATCACTGACTCCCGGGTCGAAAGCACGGATATTGCCAGGTTGAATCCGGCGGACAGCCTGTTCGGATGGGTCGGCACCGGGCCCAATCAAGCCTTGATGGGACGGTTATCCTTCAGCTTCGGCATGTTTCAGCAACCCAGGCTATCCTGGTTTAAGGTCCCCTATCCTTACAGCGGTTGGGAATTTAACAAGAACAAATGGAAGAATACCCCAGGGCTGACTGTTCCGAGAACCATTATCGCTGATTCTTGGCGTGTCTTCGGCCATGCTCCCCTGGCTCCCATAGTGGCCCAATTAGATGATTTCGTCCCTGATACTGTTCAGGCTAACTACTTCCGGGCCATCCTCCCGGGAAGCCGCGCCCGCTTCACCGTTCGCTTCTGGAATCTCGAAGACCTGGAATTACGGCGGCTGCTTTGGAGCCTGACCCTGGAACCGAATCTCGCCCATAAATTGGGAAATAACAAGCACATGGGGTTTGGCAGCCTTCGGTTTAAGATTTTACCGGAAAGCTTCTTGATCGATTGGTCCAAACGTTACGCCGGAGGACCGAACGAAGCCTGGCAGATGCCGGTTAAACTTCAAGATTGGGTCCGGCAGGATGAACTAAAAAATTACACCCCGCTGTGTGAGGCGCTTAATGCTAACGGCATTTGATTGGTTACGCCGTTGCCGGAATGGCTCAGAGTTATTGGCCACCCTAAATTATCTCAAGGAGCAGCCCGATCTCCTTCTGGATCAGGATGAGGTCGGGCCACCCCTAACCGCCGTGACCAAACCTTGCCAAAGGTGTTGGATTTATCCCTGCGTGGCCGCTCCCTATAAAAAATACTGCCGAACCTGCACCACAATCAGGACCAGAGCCGAGAAATTCAATGAGACATCCAAACATTCCGTTGTTATCTGGGCCGTTGTGAACAGGTTGCCGAAGCAGTTGAGGGCAGAAGAAGGCTTTGCCGGTTCCATCGTCTCTGCCTCCTATGTCCATGATGAGCAGCACTTCCTGCTCGTCATCAACCACCACGAACTGAAACCGTGGCTGCAGGAGCTTTTGTTATATCAAGGCGATACATTAAAAGGCCTGATCCAGGTATTTCCGCCCGCAGATGATGCGCCCAGGAGCAGTATGGGAGAAATCCTTTGCCGGGTGATCCATCAAGAAACACGCTTCCCGATGGACTTGCTTCGTGTCCGATTTTTTTCCAATCCCTTTCAAGTCTTATATACCCGCTCCCGTGAGACCCAGGGACTCCTTACTTTTGAAGCCATCGATTTTTTAAGTCTTTTGGAAATGGCCACCATATTTCGAACCCTTCTCCGGCCGGAAGAGCAGGGAATGCTCCGCCAGTTAACCTCTCTGGGAGATGGCAAAGAAAAACAGTTTTATTGGGGAAGATTCATGGGATTCCTTGACTCGGAAGCTAAAGATATGCTGAGCGCCTGGAATATCCGCCAGTGGTCCGATAACAGGATTAAGTTACTCTATGAACTGGTAAAATATGTGGCGATTGCCCATTAATATTATCCGCTATTTATTTATGTTAAGAGTGACCGGCTCCCTGGTCACCCTGTCCGACTATCCAGCGCTGGAACTTTCGCTGGTCCTAGGAAATGCCATTGCCAACCGCCTTCCCGCTTCCCAGGCCCGCCCCTGGCGGAAAGCCGCGGCCTTGTGGGACCAGCACGGATTAGGCCCTCAATATCTGAAGAAAGGATTAACCAGCCTACCCGAGGTCGACTGGCCGATAGAGACGGTGATACTTTTTTATCCGGGCAAGCGCTCCTATGGTTTTGATGAGCTAATCTGTTGGGAGCTTAAGCTCCTTGGCGATAGCGCCGATCATGACATGTTTTTAGAGATTATCATGCCGGCCCTGGAAGAAGCCTGCACCACCGTGGATTCCCGCTGGCGCTTCCCGCAGGGGCTATGGGGCAAAGCCGGGATTCAGGCCGTTTACGTGGCCCGAGGTCTTCATTGGGAGCCGCTGGTCCAACAGGGACAACTGGACCTGGGGTACAAAGCCGGTCCGACTCAGTGGGCCGAGGGCCTGGATTTCGACTCCTGTGCCGGCCTGGCCTTTGATCGGTTAACCTGGATCACGCCATTTCATCTTGAATCACCGGGCGCCGATCTGCAGTATCCGCAGGACCCGGCTCGGCCTTCTCCAAACCGGGCGCCTACCTTGCGCCAACTTTACGACGCATTCGTTGCCCGGGTCAGCTCTCTGATCCTGAATAAACGTCACCCCTCCGATACTTTCTGGAATCTATTGACTAAACAAGATCAATTATCATTAGAGGCAGCTCTTGAACGATCTTCGCGAGTTCGTCTTTCATCCAAGGCGTTCAAGGCCGGCCGGACCCAAATGCCTGAAGCATTTTTCGGGATGCAAAGGTTTGCCCCGGTTATTCCGCAGGTAATCGTCCCTCTGCTGGGGCTGGGCTCCATAATTCACCTGGGTCGGCATACCCATCTGGGGCAGGGCGCCTTTTATCTCGATTCTTCGTTTAGTTGACCAGCAACGAGTAACCAGGAACGAGTTCCGGCATGAAAACCTTATCCGTCAACGTTATCACCTTAAACGAAGAGAAACACATTTCGGCCTGTCTGGACAGCCTGTCTTTCGCCGATGAGATCGTGGTGGTCGATGGCGGCAGTCAAGACAAAACGGTTGAACTGGCCAGGCAGTATCCAGTGAAGATATATGAAAATCCCTGGCCGGGATTTGGTCCGCAACGACGACTGGCTATGGACAAGTCCACGGGTGACTGGATTCTGTGGGTTGATGCGGACGAACGGGTCACCCCGGAATTGCGGGCTGAAATCGCCTCGGTGCTCCAGGGGAACGACCGGGGAAAAGCCGGATTTTATGTGCCTTCCCGAAATTACTTCAGTGGTCGGCTAATCAAACATGGCGGGTGGTCTCCAGATTATAAGTTGCGCCTGTTCAAAAGGGATAAAGCTGTTGTAACCGACCGGGCCGTCCACGAAGATGTGGTTCCAGACGGTGACCTGGGCAAATTGACCTATCCGCTGATTCATTATTCCTACGAATCCATCAGTGATTTTGTTCTCCGGATGGACCGCTATGCTCGCCTGTCGGTAGAGGAATACATGCAACAGGGACGCCGGATCGGCCCCCTGGGGATGCTGTTTCGGCCTTTGTACACCTTTATCAATATGTACGTCATGCGCGCCGGGTTTCTTGACGGCTCACATGGGTTGGTCTTAGCCGGGCTTTACGCAACTTACACTTTTGTTAAATACGCTAAATTACGAGAAAGATATTGGAATATGGGAAACCTTGATTAAACCGGGAGCGCCGCGGCCATGCACCTTGACCCTGCCGAGATAAAAAAAATCTTGTTCATTAAATTGCGTCACATCGGTGATGTCTTATTGACCGCGCCCGTGGCTCGGGCCTTGAAGAACGCTTTTCCCCACGCCTCCGTAACCGCCCTGGTCTACTCCGGGACCGAAGAGATGCTCACCTTAAACCCGGCGGTGGATGAAGTCTTAGTCTTTGACCTGGGATGGAAGAAACTCCCCAGGTGTCGACGGCTGTGGGCCGAAACGGCTTTCACTTTGGGACTGCGGAAAAAAGGTTTTGATCTGGTCATCAACCTGACCGAAGGGGACCGCGGGGCGGTTATGGCCTTTGTCTCCGGAGCCGGAATCAAAGTGGGTCTTGACCCCAAGGGCCAGGGCATACTGGGCAAGCATCTGGTTTATGACCTTCTCTATTATCCACAAGACCAGCGGGCCCACATGGTGGATCAGAATCTTGATGCCGTCAGGGCCTTGGGTGTGGCCGATCCCGACCGAAAGGTAGACATCCTTTTCGACGAAAAGGACAGAGACTATGTCAATCAACGGTTGGATCAACTCGGCTGTCGCCGGGACAGGCCGCTCATCCACATCCATCCCGCGTCCAGGTGGCTGTTCAAAGCCTGGCCGGCCCGGTATGTGGCTGAACTCATCGACCACCTGATCCTGAACCGAGGGGCGGAAGTAATCCTCACCTGCGGCCCGGCGGATCGTGAACTGGCTTACATGAAGGACATCAAGCAAGCCCTGCACTGCATTCCGATCGACCTGTCCGGTCAGACCACCCTAAAGCAGCTAGCCGTGGTTAGCTCCCTATCCCATCTCTTCTTCGGGGTGGATACCGTGGCCATGCACTTAGCCGCGGCTGTGGGCACTCCGGTGGTAGCCTTGTTCGGCCCATCCGGGGAATTCAACTGGGGTCCCTGGGGAACGGGGCACCGGGTGATCAAGAAAGACTGGGATTGTCGTCCCTGTGGCCGAGATGGATGTCAGGGATCAAAAAAGTCAAGGTGCCTTGAGGAGCTAACAGTAGCCGAAGTCATCCCGGTGCTGGACGAATACCTGTAAAACCTCTAATCCCTCTCTTTTTCTCTACGCCCTCTGAAGGTTTTGCTCCATACCAGTCTGATTACCATAACATGACCAAGTAATAGATGTATCTCTTTAAGCTCACATAGGATCAATAAATGATGTTCAACTTCATTATATTACATTTACTGCGGGCTATATTTCTCCTGGTGGCTCGTATTTTCCCCCAAGAAGAACCACCGGCGGAGCAATTGGCCCAGGGCCGGGAGAAGCGGATCCTCCTGGTCGCCACTACGGCCATCGGTGATACCCTGATGTGTTCCCCGGCCATCAGAGCGGTGAGACAAGCCAGACCCCAGGCCCGGATTGTGGCCATGGTGGATCGCCGCCGGACGGAGTTATTGGCCTCGAATCCCTATATTGACGACTTCATCATCCACCCCGGGAAATTCAAGAAATTAATTCCCTTGATCAAACGTCTCCGCCGCGAGCGGTTCGACCTGGCCATTATTCTGCACGCCAATGATCCCGATTCGGTGCCCCTGGTCTATCTTTCCGGCGCTCCGGTCAGAGTGGGTTGGGCCGAAAGCCGGTTTGCCTTTCTGTTGACGCGGCCCGTCCCCAAGAGAAATCCACCAGGGCATTACATCGATCTCAGAGGAGATTTCCTGGCCGCAGCCGGTATTCCCATGCCCAGCCGAAAGATGGACTTGTTCCTCCCGTCGTCGGCCGAAGCCGAAGCTGCTCAATTCTTCAGTCAGGTCAAATTGTCTTCATCAGACCATCTCCTTGGGTTCCATCCCTTTGGAAGTTACCCGGCCAAATGTTGGCCCATGGATCTGGCCAAGGATTTTTGCTCTCGGGTAGTCAATGAAACGGACTGTCGCATCATCATATTCGGCGGGAAACAAGAAAAGACTGCCGCAGAGGAGTTGGCCAGCGCCTTTCCCGGCCGGGTCGTCAGTGCCTGCGGTCGGCTTTCGGTCATGGCCGCGGCCGGCGTTTTGAAGCAATGCCGGGCCATGGTCACCACCGACAGCGGCCCGATGCATATTGCCCTGGCCTTGGGTCTTCCGACTGTTGCCCTATTCGGACCTGCCTCGCCGGATATGTTTGGTGGTCTCGATTCTGTGGCTCCCTTCGTTCCCTTGATAGTTCCGCTAGATTGCCCGCGGCCTTGCCTGATCAAAGTCTGCCGTCGCCACTATTGTATGCGAATGCTGATTCCTGAAATGGTCATGTCGGCCTTGCGGAAAACCACGTCCTAGCCCTGTACTTCCGAAATATGGCATCAGGCGGCGCTTTGATTTGGATGATAAGCCCATTGAGGGTCAATTTTGTCAATCCGACAATGTGATTGAATTATCCGGGGCTCTACTTCGACGCGGACATATACCTCGTGGACTTCTATGGAGGATGGGGCCAAAGATTAATGAGCTTAACGCCCCAGGTTACTTTGACAACGGGGCAGAAAAGAGTATGATGAAAAAGCTGGTCGACTAGTTATTTGACAATGATATTGACTCGATTTAATAATCAAACATATAACGGAGGATATGATGGCTAAGGATGATCCCCAAAATAGCAGTGATTCAAAAAAATGTGGTGGAATAACGCGGCGTAATTTTATGAAATATTCCGCTATGACAGTTGCATACGTTTCTTTAGGTCCGTTGACCTTTGGGTGTGGCGACAACGGCGGCCAACTCGAAGGATACCCGATTGATCCCAATGTGGTGACCACGGTTCAGAAAACGGTGGCATTTACCACACCAAACCCGGTGGGCCTTACTCCGACCCAACTTTCAAGTATTCCGCAATACAGTAAATACAGCTACGGCGTCTGGAAAGACGGCCCACCTCTCCTTGTGGAACCGCGGACCGATATCATGTCGCCGAGTTATAGCAATCCATCGCCCGTCCGAATTACCAAGTTCATGAATTGCTTTGCCATATCCGACATCCATATCACCGACAAAGAAACTCCTAACCAGTTGATCTATCTTCAACAATTAAATGCAAATGACGCCCAGGCCTCTTCGGTGTACTCGCCGGTCATGATGTACACAACCCATGTCCTAGATGCCATGATGCAAACCGTGAACGCCCTTCACAGCAAAAACCCATTCGATTTCGGCATCTCCCTGGGTGATGCCTGCAACAGTACTCAGTACAACGAGCTGAGGTGGTACATCGACGTTATTGACGGCAAGACCATTATTCCCAGTTCCGGCTCCCATGTTGGGTCAAACAGCATCGACTACCAGAAACCTTACCAGGCGGCAGGTCTTGATAAATCGATCCGCTGGTACCAGGCCCTGGGCAATCACGATCACTTCTGGATTGGTTCGTTTCCGGTGGACATGCCTGGAGTTGGGCTTCGGCAGGCGTACATTAGTGATACGGTCTTTGCTACCGGAGACGTCCTGGCTGACCCCAGGAATATAAACAACCGCGATTACTACATGGGCGTGATTGATGGATCGACCCCTCTCGGTGACATCATTGATGCCGGGCCGGTCGGCAAGTTTAAGGGCGCTCCGACCGTTGTCGCCGACCAGAACCGTCGGTCACTCCTGAGAACAGAATGGATTCAAGAATTCTTTAACACCTCCACAGAGCCGGTCGGTCATGGGTTCAACCTGGTCGACCCCAACCAGGAGAGCGGCTTTGCCTGCTACAGTTTCGTCCCCAAGTCGAATGTGCCGCTCAAGGTTATCGTGCTTGACAACACTCAAATGGAAAACGATAACTCTCCAGATATCCACGGGCATGGCTTTCTGGACCAGGCCCGGTGGACCTGGCTCAAAAAAGAACTCGCGGCTGGCCAGGCGGCTGATCAGCTCATGATCATCGCGGCGCACGTACCGATAGGTATCCAACCCATCAACTCCGAGGTGGAATGGTGGGCCGACCCTCAAAATGCCGTGTCCCTGCAGGGTCTGCTTACGGAGCTTCAAAGCTGTCCGAACCTTCTTTTGTGGATGACCGGACATCGCCATACCAATACCGTCAAAGCCTTTAAATCGCCTGACCCCGTCAACGCCCCGGAAAAAGGATTCTGGCAGGTGGAAACCACATCGCTAAGGGACTTTCCTCAGCAGCTCCGCACTTTTGAGATCTACCTCAACAGCGACTATACCATTTCCATCGTTACGATTAACGTTGATCCGGCAGTCAAAGAGGGAACCCCTGCGGCAACATCGCGTAAATATGCCGTCGCCACACAGCAGATCCTCAACACTCTATCCAAATTCCAAAATGATCCCAGTACCGGCTACCTGGTAGATCCAATAACCCAACAAGTAATTATGAATGGGTCAGTTCCCGCAAAAGATCCCAGTATTCATCCGATGCCGACTGGTTCGTACAATGCCGAGCTGTTCAAACAATTGAGCCCGGACATGGTGAAGAAACTAAAGGCATTGTATCCAAAACCGTAAACAGGCAATTTAGTTTTGTTTGTTTACTAATATTTCCCAGCATGTTAGCAAATATCTCTGTTATTCAGGCAGGAGCGAGTAAGGCTGGAGTTCCGGGTTAATGGCCTGGCTTAAGAAGAGTTTAAGTCAAAAAAAATATGTCCGGCACTCTAGTTACTTGCTTTTTTCCAGGCGACAGGGTATATCCAACATCATTTTGTTACACTGCGGCGTCAATCAAGAGACTCACAAGGAGCAGGTAGTTTGAAACTGGCCATTATCAGGAGAAATTACACCCCATTCGGTGGGGCGGAACTATACTTGAATCTTATTATCCAGGCCTTGTTGGGTTTAGGGCACGAAGTCCATGTTTACGCATCCCAGTGGCAGGCGTCTACGCAACCTGGGTTGTTTTTCCATCGGGTCGGCGAGATAAAGCTATTTTCATTCGTCGGAGTGCTCAGTTTCGCCCTCCGGTCTAGAAAGCTCTTAACCGGTCATGATTATGACGCCGTGCTCAGTGTCGATCGGACCCTGATGCAAGATATTTTTTACGCCCAGGACGGATGCCACAAAGAATGGTTGCGGCAGCGGCGACAGATTTCAGGTTGGTGGAAAAGAATCAGCTTTTATATTAATCCCTTGCATCTGTGCTACTTATGGATCGAACGACGCCTTTTCCAAGACCCGCAATTAAAAAAAGTCATCGCCATATCCCACCGTTGTAAAGAAGAAATGATCAGGCATTATGGCGTGGCCGGCTCCAAGATAACCGTCATCCACAATGCCATTGTTCCAGTTGATCCCCCAGGGGAGGAGGCCCGGCAGGCCGCCCGAGATGCACTCCTAAATGAGTACAACCTGTCTGCCGATCATTTGCTGCTCCTGTTCGTCGGTTCCGGCTTCAACCGGAAAGGTGTGGACTTTATCATCAAGGCCATGCCTAAGCTGATCATTAGAGGGATCAAGCCGGCTCTGTTCGTGGTCGGCCGCGGCAGCTCGCGGCCATACCGACATCTGGTGTCGTCTCTTGGTCTTGTGAACAAAGTCTTCTTTACCGGTCCAGTGACGGCGCCCTTCAGCCGCTTTTTTGGATGCGATATCTTCGTTTTTCCCAGCATTTATGAGCCGTTTGGGATAGCTTGCCTGGAGGCCATGGCCCACGGTCTGCCCGTCATTACCAGCCGCATCAGCGGTGTCTCTGAAATAGTTGAGCCTGGGGTGAGCGGGTTGGTGGTGTCCGATCCCACAGATCCTGACCAAATAGCCGACCAGATAGAATCGCTGGCTGACGCGACTGTCCGAAGGGATATGGGCCAGGCAGCCATTGCTCGGGTCGCGGGGTTAACCATTCAGGATAACGTGGCTAAAATCATGTCTGTCATCAATGAGGTGGCCGAAAACAAATGAACCCGAACTGGCGTCAATGGTTGGGCAAAATATTGGCCCCAATATACCGGCTGATGATGTTTGGCTCCTTCAAGGACCAGCCTCTTTCAGATGTTCCGGATCAATTTTCGCGCATCCTGGTGGTCAGAAATGACAATATCGGAGATGCGGTCTGCACCATCCCGGCTTTGGAAGCCCTAAAAATCCGATTTCCCCAAGCTTACCTGGCTGTTTTGGTCTGTCGATTGGCCGAAGACGTGGTCACGGGGCTGCCTTGGATAGATAAAGTATACGTGTATGATAAGGCCAAGCACGGTCGTTACAAGAGCCGCCTGGTCGCTTGGTGGAAACAATGGCAGGTCATCAGGGCCATCCAGCGGGACCGGTTTGATCTGGCCCTGGGCATTCGATCCACTTTTTCGGCCTCGCTGGCCTGGCTGGTGTTCGCCAGTCGGGCCGGGGTTAGAGTGGGGGTTAAGCCGCCCGCCAATAAAGCGCAATTTGATTTTTTCTACAATCTGCCTGTGAACCCTATTGAGGACCCGATTCACGAGGTGGAGAGGGCTTTGCTTCTTGTCCGAAAAGTCGGCGCGGGTGAAGGTCCCAAACGACTTTTTTTCTTTGTCCCTCCCTCGGATATAGCCGCGGCTAAGCAATTCTTATTGGAACGCTTTGGAGAAAAACGAACCGGTCCTCTGGTCGGGATCAGTTTAAGCGGTCGAGTGGAAGACGACCGCTGGTGGGAAACGGAAAAATTTTTGCGTCTGGCCGGCTTGTTAGAGCGCGACCTGGGCGCCAAGGTGGTTTATACCTATGGCCCTGGGGAAAAAGAGGTGGTCAAAGAATTGATCCGATTATCCGACCAGCCGCCGATCTTGTTTACTTCCGCCTCATTGAAAGGATTCGCGGCCCTGGTCTCTTTGACCGATCTGTTTGTCTCACTTGAGGGGTGGCCGATGCATGTGGCCGCAGCGTTGGGCGTCCCGGTACTGGGCATTTTTGGTCGGACCAATACGGCCATTTGGGCGCCCTGGGGAGAAAAGGCGTCGTTGGTCCGGGATGAAGTTCATGTCAACCGGGTGACCGTAGATGAAGCTGCAACCGCCGCAAAAATCATGTTGGCCAATTGGCAGCATTTTGGTGAAAATCTCTCATGAATTTTAAGGTACTGTTTTTCACCAAGTTAGTTCGCCATTTTCTCTTAGCCCGAGTGAACAGGCAAGACCACGTCCCCAGTTGTGACCAGATGCCGACCCCGGAAGACAACCCCGGAATCCTGATCATTATTTTAACTAAATTGGGAGATACCCTCTTTTGCCTGCCCGCGATCCGAGAAATAAAACGGTCCTTTCCTGGTTCCCGGATCTCCGTGGTGGTCACGCGGAAATACGCGGCCCTGGTCGAAGGTATGGAGGAAGTTGACGAAATTCTTACTTTTAAAGACATACCTTCCCATATCCCGTTAATGATGGCCATGAAAGACCGGACATTCGACATCTCCATTGAAATTATGGGCACTGAGCCGGAAGCACCTATCATTGCCTACTATAGCGGCGCCCCATTCCGAGTCGGCCCGACCGGTAAGACCTTTAGTTTCCTCTTCAACTGTCCCTACCCATATCCCCGGGGATTATATCCCCACCACCATATCGACGATAAACTCAAAAAGATATCCTTTATCGGGGCGACCATTCAAGATAAGTCAATAAATCTTGACCACCTGGCCAGAAGCGCCGTCTCAGACCCGCGATTGGAAAAAAGACTCTCTAAGGCGGGGGTCAACCTGGAGAAGGAATATTTGGTGGTTCACCCCGGGACTGATGAAGTCAGGCGTTGCTATCCGCCCCACTTGTTTCGACAAGTTATCCAGCAACTAATGGATCGCCACCAGATGGACGTGGTGGTCACCGGCATCAAGCGGGAACGAAAGCTGATGGCAAAGGTAATTGAGGGATTACCCAAGCCGCCCATCAGAGTCTACAATAGTGATGTCCTGACCCTGGCCCGACTATTGCTCGGCGCCAGGTTGGTTATCTCCAACGACACCGGGCCGCTCCATCTGGCCGCGGGACTGGGAACAAATACCCTCTCCCTTTTCGGCCCCATTAATCCACTCCGGGCCGCGCCCAGGTTGCCCTATTTCCCCAAAGGCCGCCATAAATATCTCAGGCACCCCTATATGGACGGTATTTCATGTGAAGACAAATCCTGTGTTCACCCCGTATGCCTGGAATCGATTCCCGTTGAGGAAGTAATTGATGCCGCAACCGATTTGCTGGTCGGAGATAAAACAGAGTAGAGTTCGCACCTTAGGATATCTTCTCTTAACGCTGTCTCTGGCTGCCACCGCCTTTATCCTTCCCTTCAAGGACACTACTGCTGTCCGAAATATCTCACTATTTTCAGCCATTTTTTTTCTGACAGCCTTTTCCATAGCCGAACGTCGTCCGCTGGTCCTCCCGACCGGCTTAGGGCTTCTGATTTCGGCCTACATCGGGTGGGCCATTATTTCTGCCTTGACGTCAACCGACACCCGGCTGGCTTTATCCAAAATCAGGGGAGAAATGGTCATGGGGTTCTTATTCCTTTACGTTCCTTTTTTGACCATCAGAGACCGCCATCAACTGCGGACCGTCGTCTACTCCATTCTGGCTGTCGGATTCCTCCTTTGCACCACCGGGATAGTGGAATATATCCTATCGCCCTCCCGGATCAAATCAGTGACTATGGATTACAATTTTCTGAGTTCCTTTCTAGTTATGATTTTCCCCTTAATCTTGTATCACCTGGTGACTCAGCGCCGACTAATCATCAAAGTTTTGTCCGGGCTCTTTCTGCTGGCCATGTTTGCCGCCAACATCATGACTTCCTGCCGGGCCGCCTGGATCGCCATGGTAGTTCAGATTGTCTATTTCGGGTTCAAGATAGAAAGAAAGACGCTAATTCTCTTTGTCCTGGGGGCCGGTCTGATTGGGACAATTTTTTTTCCTCAAGTGGTCGAACGGGTTCGCCCGATGCTGGAGCTCAAGAACTATACTGGAAATGAAGTCACCATTGGACGCCGTCTCCAGCGCTGGGCCGTGGCCGGGGAAGAGATGACTAAGCGGCCTTTATTGGGGGTTGGTTTTGGCCGGACCCAGGTGTACCCTTATTTCAGCCGGTTCAATATCAAGGAAAAAGGTCAGGAAGAAGGACAACCCCATGCCCACAACACCTATTTAGACTTTGGCATGGAGCTGGGATTTCCGGGCTTATTCCTCTTCCTGGCGGTATTGGCCAAGATACTCCATACCTGTTATAACAGTCTAAATAAACTACCAAAAAGCCAAAACATCTTGCTGTTTTGCCTCATCCTCTCTATTATTGGTTTTTTAATCCGGATATCGTTTGATGACCTGCTGTATAATGAGATCGGCCTTTTCTTCTGGTTCTTAACCGGCATCGCCCTCAAGCTGGCCCTATATCCACCTCTGGAGGCCGAGGACCAATCCTAACCGCATGACCCGGCGGAAAGGGGAGGGCGCAGGATCAATGCTGTGGAATTAAGGCACGGCTTGACCATCTTCGGACGTGATAAGATTCCTCACATTCGTTCGGAATGACAATTTTACATCATCATTCCGGATGGTCTACCTCACTGTCATTTCGAGCGAAGCGAGAAATCTTAACGTCGTTGCTTCATTCAACAGGATTGAGGCGCAGGCCTCTATCTATGTAAATGGAGCGGGTCATGCCAGGTGTCTAATATTAACATTATAACAAAGTGAATTAACGTGACAAATAGTCAAATGGTCGACCGATTGACCGGCGTCCTAACTTCATTTAGGAATACCTCCATCCTGGTTATTGGGGATATCATGATTGACCAGTTCATCTGGGGCAAGGTATCCCGTATTTCACCTGAAGCGCCTGTCCCGGTGGTCGATGTGACCAATGAGACTTTCTTACTCGGGGGCGCCGCTAATGTCCTGAACAACATTT
Organism: Deltaproteobacteria bacterium; assembly: GCA_015233295.1. GTDB lineage: Bacteria > Desulfobacterota > JADFXK01 > JADFXK01 > JADFXK01 > JADFXK01. The sequence goes on from JADFYC010000007.1 coordinate 16,832, forward strand.
TCGCTTTGGGGGGACAGGCTGTCATCTGCGGGGTGATCGGCCGGGACCCGATGGGCGACAAGATTTGTGATATGTTGCTGGAGCGTGGTTTATCTCAGCATGCCCTGGTCCGACTGGATGACCGCCCCACTGCCGTCAAGACGAGAGTTGTCGCCCACAGCCAGCAAGTGGTAAGGGTGGACCGGGAAAAGAAGGGGCCGGTCACCGGGAAAGCCCTTAAGGAACTACTGCGGGCTATTGAGGAGACCTTACCCCAGGTCAAGGGCATCATTGTTTCCGATTACGGCAAGGGTGTCATCACCAGAGAGTTCATGGACGGACTGCGGGCCGTCACCAAGGGCGCAGCCCAGATCATCTCTGTTGATCCCAAAGTGGGCCACTTCAGACGCTATCGCGAGACCACCATCATCACCCCTAACCACCTGGAAGCGTCCCGGGCGACCGGCATCGACATCACCGATATGGAAACCCTCATCAAAGCCGGGAAAAAGCTGCTGCACGATATTGACTGCCGGTCTGTGATCATCACCAGAGGTGAGGCCGGAATGTCCTTGTTTGAGGGTGACGGCCGGGTAACCCATATTCCTACCGTGGCCCGCCAGGTTTTCGACGTCACCGGCGCGGGTGACACGGTCATTGCCGCCCTGACTTTGGGCATGCTGGCTGGACTTGAGTTGAAGGATGCGGCCATGCTGGCCAATTTTGCTGCGGGCGTGGTGGTCGGTGAAGTGGGCACCTCGGTGGTCACCCCCGAAAAACTGCGCAAGGCCATCACCAGTTTTGACCACATGGAGCAATTGACCGCGCTGTGAGAGGCGAGTGAACGGCTATGGATAAGGTATATCGGGCGGCAATTGATCTGCTGAAAAAGGGCGAACCTTTTGTCCTGGCTACGGTTATTCAGCATCGTGGTTCGTCCCCGCGAGGCGCGGGCAGCAAGATGGTCGTCAAATGCGACAGGACCATCATCGGATCTGTCGGCGGCGGCAAGCTGGAGGCGGACGTCCAGGCCGCGGCCGAGGAGGTTTTCAAGACCGGCCAAACCAGGCTACTGGACTTCAGTTTAACGGGGGCCGATGCCGCCGATACCAGCATGATCTGCGGCGGTGATTTAACGGTTTATGTGGAACTCCTGAACTCGTCCGTTGGCCCCGTCGCCGAATCTATGGCCGGGCTGAATAAGATCATCCGCAGAGGGGGCCGGGCCGTTCTGGTTACTCTGGTCGCTCCCGGTCTGGGTCAGGATTTTGGCAACAGAAGATGTTTGATCCTGACGGATGGCCAGGTTTTCGGAAACCTGCCTGATTTAGCCTCTAATGCGGAATTAATCACCGCCCGGATGAATGATTTGATTAGCCATAATCAGCCGGCCCTGATTCCGGGACAGGGCCAAACAGAGGCTGGACTTCCTTTCCAACTGTACCTTGAGCCGATCCTGGCCGAACCGCGGGTGATAATTTTCGGCGGCGGGCATGTCTCTTACTATGTCGCCCAGTTAGCGGACCTGGTCGGTTTCCGGGTGGTGGTCATGGATGATCGCGTCGAATTCGCCAATCAAGACCGCTTTCCCATGGCCGGAGAAGTGGTGGTCGCACCCTATGAGGGTGTCGTTGACCGGTTAGGGGTGTCCGACAATTGTTACCTGGTCATCGTCACTCGGGGGCATGTCCATGACCTGACAGTGCTGGCCCAGGCCCTCAAGACCTCGGCCCGTTATGTCGGGATGATCGGCAGCCGCCGGAAGACAAAACTAATTTCCGACCACCTCCTGACCACCGGGTTCACTCCCGCAGATATCAGTCGGGTCCATTCACCGATCGGGTTGAGTATTCACGCTGAAACTCCGGAAGAAATTGCGGTGAGTATTGTGGCTGAATTAATCCAGGTACGGGGTGAGGGGATGCGGGGATTATTCGCCCGACACGTTTGACCTCGGGTTGCAGGTGTGGGAGATTCTACCTGAGTCCAAGATAATTATTCTAAATATATATGGTTATTACAGCAAGGGGGACCGTTAATATGGGAGATAGATCGCGGAACATCCTGGTGTGCCTGACTGAATCGGAGGATTCCATTCGAGCCGCCCAGTATGTGGGCCGTCTAATCGGCGGAGCCCCAGGCTACAACATAACTTTACTCAGCATCGTGGATGATCCACCGTTCGACTATTTTAAAGACGAAGAAGAACGCCTTGAATTTGTAAATAAAAAACAAAAACGAGTGGAGATGCTCTTAAACGAAGCCCGGCGGGTTCTTTTTGGATACGGATTTCAGGAAGCCGCCGTAAAGGTCAAGACCTATGTCCGGGCCTGCGCCAGTATCGCCCAGTGCATTCTTGATGAACAAATTGATGAAGATGTGGGCACCCTGGTTATCGCCCGCCGCAAGACCAGCCGGTCCGAGGAATTCCTGTTTGGCAGCGTGTCCAATAAGATCATCCACTTAGCTAAAGACTGCGCCGTCTGGGTGGTGAATTAGGGTTGCGGGTTGCGGCGTTCGAGTCGTGATTTTTTGAAACCGGTGGTTCTATATTTTCATGATCAACCGCGCTTTTGTCTCGGCCCGATGACCACATGTCTGGGCTCATCTTCCTTCTATACTCCCTCATGTCCATCTGGTGCCCCATTGGTGGCCAGCCCGGCGTTCGGTGCGGCCAGAGCCGCCTCAGCCAGGGCCGCCGTGGTTTTGATGAAACCCCGAGCCAGGGCCAGGTGGCTGCTTTTTTCATCGGTACCGGGAACGGCATCGGCGAACTTGACCAAGTCGGCCATGGTCAAAAGGCGATTCATTTCCTGGCCTGACTCACCCAAGTCCAATCCCCGCAGCACCGGAATAATTTCTTCCGTGGTAAATTCCACGGCCGGAAAGTTCCACATGTCCTCCAAATATCGCCGACAAATCAGAGATAATCGGTAATAGAACAGTCGCAGTCCGTCCAATCCGTAGAATGTGGTCCGCTCCAACTCCTCCAGGGCAGCTAAGGCCGTCTGGTCAGGTGGCGGCAGAGGTGGTGCTGCTGCTGTGGCCTGATTCCGGCGCCATTTCGTCCTCCACAAGACATAAACGATTATCCCGGCCAGGACCAGGGCGGCAGCCAGGAAAGGCCAGTAGTCCTGCCAGGGGCGGCTGATAGGGACCAGGTCCTTGATGGGTTTGATGTCGGGTGGTCCTGCTGCGGTGGCTTTAGGGTCGGGAGTTGGGAGGATAGAGGTAACCCGGATACTCAAGGGGTTACTTTCCCCCATATGAACGGCGCCGTGTTTGTCTTTGGCCTGAATGGTCAGCGCGGCCAGGGTAAAGGTATCCAGGGAATTCACCTGGACCAGGATCCGGCGGCTGGTCACGGTTCGGCCTTCCACCAGCCCGGTCCGGGGTGGCTCTTCCTGAACGACCGGGACACCGGGCCAAAATTTGTCCCAGGCCGGCCAGATGATCTCCGACTCGGCCGGAGGATTGACGGTAACGGTCACGGGTATCACATCCCCCACCCGGGCCTCCTGCCGGTCGCCGGCTATATTGACGGTCAGATCAAAGGCTGCCGTGGCCGCAGGTGTCGGGACGCTCGCCGCCGGAGTGGGCTGACTGACGGGGTGAGGGGATTGAGGGGCCGCGAAGTGTGGTAGGACAAAAGCCGGAAACACGAAACACAGGAAAGCCAAAATGGTTTTGAGTCCGGGCCGGCGCTTGGTGAATAAATGGTTATATATTAGTTTTAGTTGCACAATCATGATTAGTTTTATTTATCCAATCGGAAAAGGCGCCTTGTGCTCTTTTATCTCCAGAGAGGAAGGGTCCGGTGACTCCAGAAGAATAAATTTTCAGCGAAACTTCTTTTCCCGCTTTATAAAGAACTTCAACAGGGGGTCAATGGGTGAGATGGGCGTGGGCAGAAAGGTATGGTCCACTCCGGCGCGACGGAACAGGTTGACCAGGCCGCCCGTCCGTTTCTCGGCCACCGCCTGGAATTGTTTGTGGAAACCTGGCGCTGAGGTGTTGACCGTCAAAGATCGGCCTGTCTCCGCGTCCACCAGAGTGACATAACCGAGCGGGGGCAGCAGCGTCTCCTTGGGATCAGAGATAACCAGGGCGACCAGGTCGTGCTTCTTGGCCGCGATGCGCAGGCTGCGTTCAAATCCGGTGTCAAAAAAGTCGGAAATAAGAAAGCAGACGGCCTTACGCCGGGTCACCCGGATCAGAAATTTAAGCCCTTCATCCAGGCTGGTCCCATGGCCGGTGGGCCGATAATCCAACACTTCCTTGATCACCCGAAAGATGTGCCCCACTCCCTTTTTAGGGGGGATGTACTTCTCCACCGTATCGGAAAAAATGATTAGGCCCACCTTGTCATTGTTCCGGATCGCGGCGTAGGCCAGGATCGCGGCGGTTTCTGCGGCCATATCCATCTTCAGGGTTCTGGCTGTGCCGAATCGCTCCGAGGAAGAAACATCCACCAGAAGCATCACGGTCATCTCCCGCTCCTCCCGGAAGACCTTAATGTAGGGGCGGTTCATCCGGGCGGTGACGTTCCAGTCGATGGACCGGATGTCGTCACCCTCGATATATTCCCGGACTTCTTCGAATTCCATCCCCTGCCCGCGGAAGGCGCTCTCGTACTGCCCGGCAAAGACACTGGTCACTTGCCGGCGGGTCTTCAGATGGATCAGGCGAATTTTTTTGATCAGTTCGCGGGAGATCACGGTTTACGGGACCTCCACCGTTTCCAGTATTCGGGCTATGACATCGTCCGGGGTCATTTCCTCGGCCTCGGCCTCATAGGACAGGATGATCCGGTGGCGAAATACGTCCGGGGCCATGGTTTTGACATCCTGCGGGGTCACAAAGGCGCGGCCTTCCATATAGGCGCAACCCCGGGCGGCCAGGGCCAGAAAAATCCCGGCCCGAGGCGAAGCCCCATGATGGATTAGATTGTTTATGTCCAGGCCATAATCTGAAGGATGCCGGGTGATACTAACCAGGTCCACAATATAGTGCAATAGCTTGTCGTCGAGGTAAACCTGTTGCACGTGGCGCCGCATCGTCTTAATCATATCCGGACTCAATACGGCCCGGACGGACGGCACCCGGCCCACGGCCATCTTCTTGACTATTTCAGCCTCTTCGGCCTTGCCGGGATAGTCGATTTTGACCTTGAACATAAACCGGTCCACCTGGGCCTCCGGCAAGGGGTAGGTTCCCTCCTGCTCGATTGGGTTCTGGGTGGCCATGACCAGGAAAGGATCTTCCAGGATAAAGGTATTCTCACCAATGGTCACTTGCCGTTCCTGCATGGCCTCCAGCATGGCGCTCTGGACCTTGGCCGGTGCCCGGTTGATCTCATCGGCCAGGATAATATTACTGAAAATGGGACCTTTCTTAACCTCAAACTGACCGCTTTCGGGGCGGTAGATCCGGGTGCCCAGGATGTCGGCCGGAAGCAGATCCGGGGTGAACTGGATACGCATAAACGATGTAGCCACGCTGGCCGCCAAAGTCTTGACCGCCAAAGTCTTGGCCAGGCCGGGGACACCCTCGACCAGGACATGCCCATTGGTCAAGATGGCGATGACCAACCTCTGGATCAAGGCTTTCTGGCCGATGATGACCTTGCTTATTTCACTAATTGTTTCATTGACTAAAGCTGATTCTTCCGCAATTGTTTGGGTCAAATCGGAAATGGACGTCTCCATGTCGGGTTCCTTTTCTCTCTCTTCGTCCTCTGCGTTATGCTTTTTATACTGGTGTGCGGAAACGATCAGACGTGCCTGGCGACGACGCTCATTAAGAAGAGGGCAAATGAAATGATTGGTCCGGCCGCCTCGGCCGCGGGGATCAGAGTAAGCCGGCGATATCCTTTTCCAGGACGGTCTCCGGTTGTACCCCAGTGTATTTCTTAAAAATTTTGCCATCTCTGGTAATCAGAAAAGTCGTCGGGATACCTCTGAAGCCACCAAAAGTTAGGGCCGTGTCCTGGTTACCCAAAAGCAACGGGTAGGGAATCTTCATATTTTTAGCAAACGGCTCTAACACGGCCGCGGGGTTGGGGTCAAGGGAAATCCCGATGACTTGGAATCCCTTGTCCTTAAACTTTCCTTGAAGATTAATCAATTGTGGGATTTCCATCCGGCAGGGGCCACACCAGGTGGCAAAAAAATTGACGATGACTACCTTGTTCCGAAAATCTTTCAGCTCGACCTGTTTCCCGGCTACGTCTTTCAGCACAACCTCCGGGGCCGGAGGCAACTCTTGTTTGTCGGCGGAACAGGACAAGACCAAGCCGGACAATATTAAGACCAGGATGGCCAGGGCACTTCCCGTAATCTTCTTCGTTATAGTCGGTCTCATCAGGATATGGTGCTTTCTATGTGTTAATCTAATTGAATGCAATTATCGGTTTGTCCTCTAGGCCTTGACAATTCTGGGCTGTTGATGATCGAGGAGTGGGTGATTATAGCTATCGACCTTAACTACCACGGGTTGGTGGTTTTTAGCCTGGGCGTCGTCCATGGGTTGATAGGTGCAAATGATCACCAGATCACCTGCACAACCCATCCGGGCCGCCGCACCGTTGAGGCATATTGTCCCGGAACCACGCTTCGCCTCAATGGCGTAGGTTTCAAAACGCGCCCCATTGTTGATGTTGTAAATATGAATCATCTCATAGGGCAAAATGTCGGCCAACTCCATCAGGTTGACATCGATGGACATGCTGCCTTCATAGTCCAGATTGGATTCGGTGATGGTGGCGCGATGGATCTTTGACTTAAACATCATCCGTTGCATAAATACATTACCTCAGCGTCTTGATGGCCCGGTCAATGGCTGGGCTGGTTAATAAGAGACGATACGGGGGGACTAGGATACCGACAAGATACAGTTGTCGATCAGCCGGGTTTGCCCCACTTTTACGGCCAGGGCCAAGAGGGCGCTGGTCTCGATCACATCCAGGTCTTCCAAGGTTTCAGGGTCAACCAGGCTGACATAGTCTGGGTTAGCATAGGGGTGAGCGGAGATAAACGCGGTCAGATCGGCGATAATCGGAGCGGTCGCCCGAGACCCGGCCGCGACCATTTCCCTGGCCCGGGCCAGAGAGGCAGTCAGACTCAAAGCCGAACGCCGCTCTTCCGGTGAGAGATGGACGTTTCGCGAACTCATGGCCAGGCCGTCAGGTTCCCGGACAGTAGGCTGACCGACTACCTCCACCTCGAGATTGAGATCCTTAACCATACGCCGGATGGTGACGAGTTGCTGATAGTCTTTTTCTCCGAAGACAGCCAGGGTGGGTTTAATGATATTGAACAGTTTCAGGACCACTGTCGCCACACCGGTAAAATGAACGGGCCGATTTTTGCCGCACAGATTAGCGGTGACCCGGCTGACGTTCACCGTTGTTTGCCATCCTTCAGGATACATCTCCTGAGGCTGGGGGAAAAAAAGATAATCTACTC
>JADFYC010000007.1:24441-28286 GCA_015233295.1 Deltaproteobacteria bacterium
CAAAAAGCCCATCGTCGGGACAAAGGCGATTTTCTTGTTCCGGCGGACCGCAGCGGCCGCCACCTGGGACATTTCTTGAATGGTTTCAATTAGTTGCATATAAACCTGTGGGACCGATACCGGGATCCCACATTTTTGGGGGGATGCTCCAAGTCCCGGTCCGGAAATCCGGATCCAAGCAAAGATATACCCTTAGTCAGTTGGCCGGAGATGTTACCTGAAGCGGCCTGGTCGTGTCAAGCAGAATTTTGGGGTTAGAGGTAAAGCATGAAAAAGCCTGATGCGGAGGCCGTAGCTTATGGTCCGGAGTGCCAGAAAAAATCTCTGAGGCTCTGCGTCGTGCTTTTTCATTAAGTGTTGGAATTAGTTGCCGCCTGATTATAATTTCAAAAATCTTTAAACCCGTTATCGCCCCTGGGCGTCTTTTGATCTGGTTTTAATCTGGTCGGTGGTTTATAGCCTATGGCCCTTCTGTCCGGCACTCCCACATCCGCCTTTTTCTGAGACAGCGTTTGTTTTTTAGCCGGATGTAATTTTTTTCCATGAGGTCCGGTCTGAACATCTGCCTCAGATTGGCGCAGGCCTTCGACAACACCCCTTAGCTCAGTCACATACCTATTCATCTGTAAGGACTGGGCGCTCAACTCTTCAGAGGCGGAGGCGGTTTCTTCGGCACTGGCTGCGTTCTGCTGGGTGGCTTTATCCATCATAGACATGGTCTGATTTACTTGTTCCACGCCTTGCGTTTGTTCCTTCGACGCGGTGGCAATCTCGCTAACTAATTTACTTACCTTGCTAACACTACTTCTCACTTTGCCAAAGGTATCGTTTGCCGCCGAAGCTAAAATGACCCCGGCGTGTATCTTTTTAACCGTCCCTTCAATTAAGGCTGCGGTGTTTCTGGCGGCATCGGCCGCCCGCATAGCCAGATTCCGAACTTCGTCGGCCACCACCGCAAATCCGGCCCCAACCTCCCCTGCTCGCGCCGCTTCTACCGCCGCGTTCAAGGCCAGTAAGTTGGTCTGAAAGGCTATTTCATCGATGGTTTTAATAATTTTTTGTGTTTCTTCACTCGCCTGAGATATCTCGCCCATGGATTTGGTTAGTTCGTCCATGGCCCGATTAGCCTCTTCCATGCCCTTGGACGAATCTTTTACAATCCGGTCTGCTTCCTTGGCGTGATCAGAATTTTGCTTACTCATGGCGGCAACTTCTTCCAATGACGAAGATGTCTCTTCGATGGCCGCTGCTTGTTCCGATGACGCCTCAGCCAGTCCCTGACTAGACGCCGACACCTGATTTGATGCGGCGGCCACTTGACCAGCGCTTTCGGCCAGCCCATTGATAATCTGGTTGATCGGTTTGGTTATACTTCGGGTAATGAAAAAAGCGATCAGACCGCCAAAAAATAATGCCCCTCCACCTAACAATATAATCCAAAATCGTCCGGAAGCTGAAGCCTGCGCGGCTTCTTCACCGTCTGCCCGGCTGCCTTCCATTTCTCGTTTCACGAGGCCGTCGAGGGCCTCAAGGAACTTAGATTGGGAAGCCAGCACTTCAAGAATTATTATCCGGGCTCCTTCCTCTTTTTTGCTAATCAGACCGAGTTCCAATGCCTTTTCAGATTTATCAACAGCTATATTTAGATTCTCTTTTATATTTGAGAAACTCTCCCTTTCTTTATCAGTATTCGCCGTTTTCTCTAAATTGTTGACCGAATCTATAAGGGTACTCTTGGCTTTAAAAAAATTCTCCTTCTGTTTCTGCATCACCTTATCGTCGCTGGTCAAATTCACGTTCCGGGCTGATCGGGCTACGATGTCATAGTTTTTCATGACGTCATAAACCAGGCTCAACGTCGGGATGTCTTTCTTTACGATCATAACCACCTTGTCATTCAACAACGCTATGCGGGCAATCCCAATACAGGCTAAACTAGCTATTAGCACAAGCAATATTCCGAATCCAGCGCCCAACCTGGTCCCCAACTTAAGCCTGTTTATCAAATTCATCCTGTCTCTCCAAGTCTTTGAGAATAGGTTTCAAATTATAGTTGTCTACCCGTGTATCCCCCTGTGGCCGGCGCATTTCCAACATCATGATGGGATCAACCACTAAAGCATTTAGCGCCTTTGCCTCGGCCAAAAGTCAAGACAAAAAAACCCGGACCTTTACGCCCGGGTTGCAATTTCTTAGGACGATCGGTATCTAACTGGTCCCAAAACGCCATGTTATATCTTGGGGAAGGTCCTTTTTCTGAGTGATTACCATCGTCCGATGGGGGGTGGCTTCTTGACGGGCCCGCCTAACAACATGACGGTGATGGCCCCGGATGCGACCATGGCCAGATAGAGGATTAGGAGGACCACGAACACACCGATAAACCGCAGAATCAGAGTCCCAATAATCCAGGTCCAGTTGTCTTTGACAATGGTCACGACAATGCCATCCTGGCTGGTCTTGGAAAAGGTGATGGAATGCCAGGGCAGGCGGCCGTCATCTTCTATGTAGGTCTCTTCCTTGCGGTCCCGAAACTTAATATCTTTTGTATCCTTGAGAGCTTCGCGGTAAAATTCGAGTACTTCCTTATGAGACAAGCTATAGTGAACTTCTAACCGGTCATCGGTTTTGTTAATAACCTTACCCCCCGGTATCACCGGGGCCTGAAGAAATTCCTCAGCCCACGCGGCCGGCGTCAAAAAGACTAAGAAAATGATGACTAATGCGAGTAATCTGTTCATATTGTCTCCCCGAAAAGGCAATTGCTTGAACGGTCCACGGATTGGTATTGGTACATCCTAACGGCCCGGAAACCAAGAAAGATTAATCGAACATGGCGATGAACATCCCGGCCGCGGCAGCCGAACCGATAACACCGGCCAGATTGGGGCCCATGGCGTGCATTAAGAGGAAGTTGCCCTTATCGTATTTTTGTCCCATCATTTGCGACACCCGGGCGGCCATGGGGACGGCCGAGACACCGGCCGAGCCGATCAAGGGGTTGATTTTTTCCTTCAAGAAAATGTTCATGACCTTGACCGTCAGGATACCGCCAATAGTACAGACCGCGAAGTCAAGTAAGCCGAGGCTGAAGATGAGCAGAGGCTTCCAGCTCAAAAATTTGTCTCCCGTCATGGTGGCCCCAACGGACACACCCAAGAAGATGGTCACAACGTTCATCAATGCGCCTTGGGCCGTTTCGGTCAGTCGGGCCACAGAGCCAGATTCTTTCATCAAATTACCCAACATTAACATGCCCATCAGAGGCATCACCGACGGGACCAACAAGGCGATGACGCTGGCTGTGATCAGGGGGTACAGAATCTTCTCTATGCGGGATACCTGCCGCAATTGCGTCATTCTGATGGTGCGCTCTTTGCTATTGGTCAACCATCTCATGATGGGCGGCTGAATCAGCGGGACCATAGCCATATACGAGTAGGCGGCCAGGGCATTGGCGCCGAGCAGTTGTGGGGCCAGGTGCTGGGTCAGGTAGATCGTGGTGGGGCCGTCCGCGCCGCCGATGATGCCCACGGAGGCAGCTTCTTTAAGCGTGAACCCGGCCAAGACGGTTCCGGTGAAGGTAACAAAGACCCCCAACTGGGCCCCCGCTCCGACTAATAGTGTCTTGGGGTTGGCGATAAGTGGTCCAAAATCGGTCATAGCCCCTAAACCTAGAAAAATGACACAGGGGATAATCTCCCACTCTAATCCGTAGTGATAAAAGGCCTCCAACAAATGGGGCTGATCATGGCTCCACCCCATGAGCGGAACAAGGGGAAAGTTGACCAAAAAAATGCTGAAACCGATGGGGAGTAAGAGAAGCGGTTCGAAGTTCTTGGCAA
>JADFYC010000080.1:0-4037 GCA_015233295.1 Deltaproteobacteria bacterium
TCAGGTTTTCCGGCCGATATCCCATCATGATCTCGATGCCTAAAGAAGCCAGGAAATCACTCATCGGAGGGTAAACGTTTTGATCCGACCCGGTCACAGTGTAACCGCTTTCCGTAAGCATCCCGGCGAGGGAGGCCATGCCAGTGCCGCAAACACCCATCAGATGGATGGTGGAAATCTGATCCGGAATGGTATTCAAGAAATTACTCCTTGGAGATTTTTTGGGAGCGTCCCGTCTGGAACGCCTTGGGACCAAGTCTCTCTACGGCCAGGTCATGCAAGATGGGACGAAATGACCGGATTGATATATTATCCCGGCCCAGGTGGACCCGGTTGGTCAATAAAATAACCGTGAATCCCGATTCGATATCCATCCAAAAAGAGGTGCCGGTAAAACCTAAATGGCCCACCGCGTGTTGGGGGAAATACTTGCCGCTACTGGAGCCGGTGGCCGAAGGAGTGTCAAAGCCCAGGGCAAAGGTCGACTCTGGAACAATATTTTGCCTGGCCGTGAATAGGCGGACCACATCCCGATGAAACGGCCCCTCGTTGGCCTCGTGAACCGCCTGACACAATGATTTTAGAATAGAGTAGACTTCTGCGGCTGTGGAAAAAAGCCCGGCTTGCCCGGATACTCCTCCCGCGGCAAAAGTATTCTCATCGTGGACTTCACCCGCCAACACCCTTCCCCGCCAGGGACATTCCTCGGTCGCGGCAAATCTGAGTGTGGCAGATGCCGACCGGTCCGGCTCGTTGACCGGCCGAAAAAAGGTGGAGGTCAGTCCCAAAGGTCCATAAACCGTCTCAGCCAGGAAAACGTCCAGCGACACCCCGGTGACCGTTTCAATGACCCAGTCCAATAGAATATAGCCGAGATCGCTATATAGCCGTCCTTTTCCAGGAGGGTAAACAAGATCTTCATCCAAGGCCAGTCGTCTGATGGCCGCTTTAGGCTGATTTCCATCCAGGTCGGCGACCATTCGGTAATAGGGGCGATGGTCGGGCAATCCAGCGGAATGACATAGTAGCAGGCGCAGGGAAATGTCCGCTTTGTCCCCGGCATGACCAATGATGTCCCCCAACCGGGTGTCTAAGGACAATCGGCCCGTCTCGATCAATTTCATCATGGCCGCGGCCGTGGCTAAGGCTTTGGTCAACGAGGCCAGGTCAAAAATAGTGTTGGGATCAATCGGTTGGGGTTCCGGTTTCCGGGCGGCCAATCCCACGGCCTGATGGTATTTTATTTCACCGTCTGAGGCAACCAGCAGCACCGCACCCGGAAAGACGTCTCGGACCACGCCCGACTCTAACAAATGGGTCAATTTTTCTTCCGGATAGGTCATTCCGGCCGGACCTCATATGGGAAAACAAGCCGCTTCGCCTCCGTCTCCAGAACGGCCCATTCACCATAGGACCAGGCCATGTTCTGCGGGCCGTGTCCCACTGGGAATTCAGATAGAATCGGTATGGGGAGATCACCCAGGACGTCTAAGAACACCTGATGAAGTTGCTCCGGAGATCCGCATTCGGTAAACCGGCCCAGCACCAACCCGGCGATCTGGTTCAATTGTCCGGTTAGTTTGAGATGAGTCAGCATCCGGTCTATCCGGTAGGGCGCCTCACCCCGGTCCTCTAGAAGCAAGACAGCACCGGCGAGGTTGGGAAAATAGGGGGTTCCGGCAAGATGGCAGAGAACGGACAAATTCCCACCCAACAATGGTCCTTCGGCCCGCCCGGGTCGAAGAGTCACCGCGTCGGATGAGACTATTTGACCGTCCGTTTCCCCAGCCAGCAGGTCGAAAAAACGTTGTTGGGATGCCGGATCGGTCTTGTCGGCCAAGGAAGTGACCAGCGGGCCATGGATAGACACCAGCCGTACCCCGGAATATGCCGCGGCCAGCAAAGCCGTAATGTCGCTAAATCCAGCCAGGAGAACCGGCCTGGCCGCAAGCGCGGTCATATCGATCTGGGGGAGTAGACGAGCCACCCCGTAACCGCCCCGGATGAACAAGATAGCCTTGACATCCTGATCGGTGATGAGGGAGTTCAACTCGGCTGCCCTGGCGGAGTCATGGCCGGCCAGGTAGCTTGATTTGTCGAACACCCGCGAGGTATATTTGGGGATGTATCCATGACGCTTGATGATGTCGACACCCCGGTCGAACGCCTCAGGATCAAAGGAGCTAGAGGCGGCAGCCAGACCAACGACATCACCAAGGCGGAGGTGCGGGCTTCTGAGCAGCAGAGGATGGGCCATGGACATAAAAACAACAATCTGGACAAACGTCAAGGTAAACAATCATCAGCATACGGCCGGGTAGCGCAACCCCTCGTACCATGACAAGTCGATTTCCGGGAAGAGATTATCCCGGGTGCAACAGGAATCAATGAATTCCCGTTCCTCTTGAGATAATTCTTTGCCCTGATGGAGACACCAGGCGGCCGCGGCCAGCCTAAAAAAGTCGGAGTGATGTTCAACTACCCGTTTTTCAGCCAGATCGCGGGCACTCCAATTGGTGATCATGAATTTCCAGTCAGAGGCTTGCAGCAGCAGAAGTTCTCTGGCGGCTTGCTTCAGAATCTTTTCTACGTCCCGATTCACAGAGGCCAATCCACCTAATTCTTTGACTAAATACTGCATTTCCCGTTCTGCCGCGTACTCCCGGTCCAGGACCCAGTGGACTTCCGGGTTTATCCAGGTGGAATTGTCGAAATTGTTACCCCAAGAAGATTCGGGGAGGTAGACCCGGTTTACGGGCGGCATCCGGTCCAAAAAGGAACTGACGGTTTCGGGTTTGATGTTGGGATCCTGGGAGATCCAGCGCAGGACATAATAGATGAACATCGGCCCCTCAAACCACCAATGGCCGTACAGTTCCGCATCAAATGTGGTCATGACCATCGCCTGGTGTCCGGAGAGTTCGAAATGATTTTTGAGGCTGGTGGCGATGAGGTATTTATAATGGCCGGCATGTTCCTTGACTTTGGCATGGGGCCCAAGCATGGCATCATCTGGATAGTAACGCTGTTTCCATCCCAGATCAGCTTTCTTGTCGGTCACCTTCCAGTAACGATGTTTGCCTAAAGAATGCTTTTTATGAAATTCCAGATATGTCCCGTCACCGGGATACCCGACCTCAGCCCGCCAAACTTGCAAAGACAAGCCGATATCCCGGGCCAAGACAGAGACATCCCCGCCAGGGGCCTGAGCCCCACCGGCAATATAACCGTAAAGGGGGTTTTTATCCAGATCATAAGGATAGGCGTTTCTTAACTGGTGATCATCCACCATGAAATAACGAATGCCGCTTTCAGATAAAAATTCCTCCACGCCTTTGCGGCGGTAGGGCCATTCACCGCTTCGAGAGGGAGTGGGGGGGCGCCACCAATAGGATGGCCGGTAACCACATTCAGGGAGCCACATCCCCCGAGGGTCGCGTCCAAAATATTTGCGGTAATTGGCTCTGGCCAGGGCGGTTTGGGCCTGGATAGACGTGTCCTCAGCCATGGCCGGAAAGTAACCATGGGTGGCTCCGCAGGTCATGATTTCGATATGCCCATCATCTTGAAGCGTTTTAAAGCCTTGCAGCAAATCGTATCCATATCGCTTGGTAAAATGGTCCAATGTCTCCTGATAGAATTTTTCCCACTGGGAAGCCAGATAATGAAGATGACCATCCTTGTTTTGAAATTCGGCCTGGTCTTTTTGGGCCTCGGTGATTTTGTTCCAGCAGTACTCCTCAAACTTGCGTTTGAAATCGGGATGGGCAAGCTGTTCACATAAGACCGGAGAAATATCGACCGTAACCTGAGGAGAGACTCCCTCGTTAGCTAACCTATTAAAAACGTTTAAAATAGGGATATAGGTTTCGGCGGTGGCCTCAAACAGCCATTCCTCTTCCATCTCATTCTTGTTCAGGACCCAAGGAATGTGAAAATGCAAGCCCAACAAATAGGAGCCATAAAACTTTTTATTGCTCACGTAGCTTTTCCTCGCCGGTTCGTTTTTATTGGAGGAAGGCAATCAACCCGGAAAC
>JADFYC010000080.1:4116-11615 GCA_015233295.1 Deltaproteobacteria bacterium
GATTGAATCTTATGAATCAATTCGCCCTTGCTGACGCCCACGCTTTTGACGTGCAGCCCCAAGGCCTTAGCCTTGTCTCGAACTTCATTCATTTTCATGGTCGTATCCTCTGCCTCTAACTTTGTTTTATTCCAACCCAGCCGGCAATCCCAAAAAACACAGTCGTCTTCGTCTCTTTTCCCAGGGCAGTAACTGCTTGTGACGAGAAAAATTCTCCGAAAAGGTAATTTCTCCTCACGGGCACCGGTGATCAGGACCATAGGCCGCTCTTTGGTATACTTCGGATAGTTGACCAAGGTATGTTTAGTTTATCATTCTTATTCATAAAAATCAATGAGATTCGCGGCGTTTTCGGACCGGAAACCAACCAAGCTCCCGCACCGTGGATACAATCCGGTTACCCGCCCGGCTTTTGTTAACCGGCCTCATGACCAGGACTCCAACATGGCCCGATATCTTAGCGGAGCAAGATCAAGATACTCTCGGCCGACGGATTCAATATAATCGGTGGCCAATTCCTCATCTCTGGTGGAGATTAATCTTCCTCTGATCACGTGAAAACGAAAAGACAACGGCGCTTCGTTAATCACCCGGAGATCGACCTCACACGGGGGGCTCACCTCTTGCATAATCCGCTCAATCACTTTCCATTCAAAATCCCAATATGCCGTCGGGATAAGCCCGCGGACAAGGATGCCCACGTCGATGCCCCGGAAAAACGTCTCTTCGAGGAATGATCCATGCAGCCAGACGGCGATTATTTACTGGTAGCGGCTGATAATTTCGGCCATCCGCTCTGTAATCGCGGTCCGTTCATCATCATCGGCGCGATAATAAATCAGGTTGTCGTCAAGCATGTTCAACCATCCAACCAGATTAAATGGGATCACTGCCCTGATCGCCGGCCCGGAAACTACCACCAGGTGATGTGACCGGTGTCGAATTTGTGGTTGAGAATATCTCTAGCCGGTAATACCCGGACGTTGAATCCGGTCTCACCGCTTTGAGTTAAAGGAAACTCCAGCGTAAATAGATGTTGCCCCGGCGACACTTCCTTTTGCCATTCCATTCTCATGGCCTGGGCATTGGTCACAGCATAGGCTTGAGCGTCAACTTTCCCGTAATAAACCTCCACCGCGACGTTCCAGGGGTTGATCTCGCCCAATTCCACGATGGCGCTGATAACCATGATGCCGCCGACCTTGAGGACCCGATCAGCTTCTGTCTTCACATCAAGGACTTTTACTTTCCCCCACTGATCCTTGATAAAATTTCGCCAGTAAACCAGGTCCTTGGCTAAATCGTAGTTATCCGAGGTCAGTCTTTCCCATTTTTGCAAGGCCGGGATATAGAACATATTCAGATAGTCAATCAACATCCGGTCGGTATTGAACACCGGGACCACGGACCGCATAGACTCTTTCATCATCGCGGTCCAGCGTCTCGGGATGCCGGCCTCATCCCGCTGATAGAACATCGGAACGACTTCTTTCTCCAATATCTCGTATAGAGCTAAGCTTTCGATCCCATCTTGCTCTGTTTGATTGGCGTATTCTTCCCCATTCCCGATGGTCCAGCCGTTTTTGCCATTGTACGACTCATCCCACCAGCCATCCAAGACACTCAGGTTAATGCCGCCGTTGATCGGCCCCTTCATCCCTGAGGTCCCGCTGGCTTCCATGGGCCGCCGCGGGTTGTTCAGCCAGATGTCCACCCCCTGGATCATATATCTAGCGATTTCAATATCGTAATTCTCCAGAAAGACTATTCTATGGCGGAAGGTATCGGAACTGGACGTGTGGATCAGTTGTTTGATCAGATCCTTCCCCGGATTATCCTGCGGATGGGCCTTTCCGGCAAAGATGAACTGGACCGGACGACTGGGATTGTTGACCAAAAGATCGAGTCGTTCAGGATCCGTGAAGAGTAACGTGGCTCGCTTATATCGAGCAAATCGTCTGGCAAATCCAATAGTTAGAGCGTCTGGATCAAAGACCTCCTCGGCGGCCGACACTTTGGTGTGATGTAAGCCCCGGGCTTTCAACTGCCGCGCCAACTGACGGCGGACAAAATAAACCAGCCGTTCCCGCAATCGCTCGTGAGTTCGCCACAGCTCGGCATCCGGTATCTTATCCACCCGTTCCCAGACCCGGCCGCTGTCTGGTTCGTCGAGCCATCTGGTGCCCAGATATCGGTCGTACATTCTTTTCATTTCGTCAGATAGCCAGGTTTTGGTGTGGACGCCGTTAGTGACATGCTTAATGGGCACCTCATCTTCCGGGACACCCGGCCAGAGATGTTTCCAGGTCCGGCGGGAGACCTGGCCGTGCAACTTGCTGACGCCGTTGATCCGGTAAGACATTCTGAAAGATAATACGGCCATATTAAAGGGGCTATTAGGGTCGTTAGGGTTCTCGCGGCCGAACGCAATCAATTCCTCGATATCAATCCCGATGGCCTGGCACGAGGCGGTGAAATACTTTCGGATCAGGTCGACCGGAAAGACGTCAATCCCGGCCGGGACGGGCGTATGAGTGGTAAATACGTTAGTTGATTTGACTATTTCTCGGGCCTCATGCACTTTCAACCCATGATCCTGAACCAACATATTGACCCGCTCCAGAGACAGGAACCCGGAATGGCCTTCGTTCATGTGGCAGACCATTGGGTCGTAACCCATTAATTTTAGAGCGCGAGTACCTCCAATACCCAGCAATATCTCTTGCTTGATGCGCATTTCATTATCGCCGCCATAGAGCTGGTAGGTGATCTCCCGATCCTCTGGACTGTTCATTTCCACATTGGCATCTAACAAGAAATGGGGGACGCGGCCCACCTGCATCCGCCAGATTTGAGCATAGACTTTTCGTCCAGGATAATCTATGGATATAAATAAAGGCGTGCCATCAGGTTTTGTTTCAAGGGTTAAGGGCATATTAAAGTAATCATTTTCGGGATAGCTCTCCATCTGCCATCCATCCTGGTTCAGATATTGCTGGAAATATCCAAGCTTATAGAGAATGGACACACTTACGAGGGGCACCCCCAACTCACTGGCCGATTTCAGGTGCTCCGCCGACAGAATACCCAACCCGCCCGAATAAAGCGGCAAGGATTCATGGAAGCCGGCTTCAAAAGTGAAGTAGGCAATACAGACTTTTTGATAATCAGGATAGTTCTTGGCAAACCACGTCGGAGCCTCCAGGTACTCTTCCAAATCCTCCAGGATCCGGTCCACCCTGGCCATGAAGACTTCATCGGTAACCAGATTTCTGTAGTTCTCTGCAGACAGAAGTCCAAGCATCTTCACTGGGTTATGGTGGCATTCCTCCCATAAATCCACATCTATGCTTCGAAAAAGATGGATGGCTTCAATATTCCAGCTCCACCAGATATTGTAGGCAATCTTTTTGAGGCCCTCCAACCGCTTGGGGATATCGGGCGAAACAACGAATCGCTTTATTTTGTTCATGATTTCCTCCGGATTTTCCGAGGCATATGAGACGCCATGCCGATCTAAACGCAACTATAAACCAAACTGCCGAGTTATACTTGGCACGGCCATAATCGACGCTTCTGAGAGCACCTGTTACTGGTTACTTGTACTGGTTACTCGTTTAAGACAATCTGCAACAAGAAACACAAGCAACGAGAAACCATCAAGGCCGGCCGCGGTTCTTATCCATCACGGTCAGGGTCAAAGAAATGCCCAACCGGGCTTCTTCATTTTTTTCCAATGCCTCCTTGATCACAAAGGTCAGCATCGTGCCTTGATAATTTTTTTCAAAACCAGATTCCGATTGAGACACGGTATAGATGGGGCCGAACCAGGCGGTGACCGGACGGTCAAAGACAAAAGATAGAGCAAAACCGTCTGAGGCATTGACCACGTTGATTCTGTTAACGTCGCTCCTCTCACCGGTTTCGTCAAGGGGAATTCGTTCCTCAGGGTTTTCAGGAAGAAGCAGATATCTATCGGGGTCAACGTCCGAAAGCAGGCCGAGATTAAATTCCACGCCGTACCAGAAAGACACCCCTTCCGGCCCCGGATTCTTGAATCGGTATCCGGCGGATAATGATAAGCCTGATTCGAAAATCAATTCTTTCGTCAGTTGAACCGGTTTATCCCGGCCCCAGGAGGTGACCCGACCCATCCTGGTCATGACCAGGGAGACCCGATCGCCTCCCGCGGGATGATCCAGGTGAAAATCATAAGGCGCACCAATAAAGTCGCCGACCTCCACTCCGGGATCCCTTAGGAATTCCTCGACGCCGGTGCCGGGGGCCAGAAAATGATCCAGAAAACAATGTCGTTGATAATAATCATATATCAGGTAGTTTTCAAGGCCCTTTTCCTTGACCATGACTAGATCGTGGATGGATCTTATTTCGGTCTCATCTTCGACACCGTCTTCTTCTGCCTGGTACACGATGACATTATCCCCGGCCTCCCGGAGGGGGCGATGATAGGCTTCTTCTCGCCGGGTCAAGGTATTAGTCAAATTATAGGCCAAAGGCCGGAGGTCGAGTTCCACCAACGAGCCACCGGACCAAGGAGAAAAACAAGTACTAAGCCAACGGTTGCCGATCAGCACTTCATCGTGCCCGTCCCGGTCAAAGTCTGTTACATTCACCCGGACCTCAGGCATTTCAGGGCTGGATTCATAGAGAATGGTTTCAGCATCTATCAACTCGCGACAAACTCCATCTCGCAAATGGGCCAGGTGGAGCTGATGGCCGGCGGCTTTTATGAGCCTCTTCTGGCCTCCATCCCGGAACGGGACGCGGTGGGTCAGGTAAACATGATGCGGGACTATCTCAAAAGCCGTTTTCAATGCTCTGCCACCGGCCTGTGGCTGACGGAACGGATTTGGGAGCCGTCTTTACCCAAATTACTGGCCGCGACCGGAATTCGGTATACGGTGTTGGATGATACCCATTTCTACTATGCCGGGTTGGATCACCGGGATATGCGCGGTTATTATTTAACTGAGCGGGAAGGGCAGGTCCTGGCGGTGTTCCCGACTCTGAAAAAACTAAGATATTTTATCCCCTTCCGATCGGTGGAGGAGAATATAACCTTTTTTCGGCAACTGGGAGAAGAATGGGGCGACGCGGCCATTACCTACGGAGACGATGGGGAAAAATTTGGACTCTGGCCCAAGACATATGACTGGGTGATTAAGAAGGGGTGGCTCAAAAAATTCATGCGGACACTGGAAGAGAATGCCGACTGGTTGACCACCCAGACCCTGGGCGGGTACCTGGACCAGGCTCCGCCGCAGGGAAGAGTTTATCTTCCCACGGCATCATATGAAGAAATGACGGAATGGGCGCTACCGGCGGCAGCCTCAGCCAGGTTCTCCGATATCATTGCCGATCTTAAGGCCAAAGGGAAATACGATGAGTACCGGCCTTTCCTGAGGGGAGGGACGTGGGATAATTTCCTGGTTAAGTACAGCGAGTCTAATATATTGCACAAGAGATCCGTGTTTCTTAGCGACCGGGTTGAAGAAAATCCCGAGGCCCGGCGCCGGTTGTGGCGGGGTCAATGTAACTGCGCCTATTGGCACGGTTTGTTTGGCGGTCTCTACCTGCCCCATTTGCGAGATGGAGTTTGTCGCGAGTTGATAGATGCTGAAACCATTCTCTATGAATCCAGCCCTGAAATGCCTGAGGTCCGGGTGAATGTAACAGACTTTGACCGGGACGGGCACGATGAAGTGCTGATCGGCAACCGTTGGCTTAGTACTTGTTTTTCTCCTTGGTCCGGTGGCTCGTTGGTGGAACTCGACCTCCGGCCTTTGGCCTATAATTTGACTAATACCTTGACCCGGCGAGAAGAAGCCTATCATCGCCCCCTCCGGGAGGCCGGGGATAATGTCATCGTGTACCAGGCAGAAGAAGACGGTGTCGAAGATGAGACCGAAATAAGATCCATCCACGATCTAGTCATGGTCAAGGAAAAGGGCCTTGAAAACTACCTGATATATGATTATTATCAACGACATTGTTTTCTGGATCATTTTCTGGCCCCCGGCACCGGCGTCGAGGAATTCCTAAGGGATCCCGGAGTGGAGGTCGGCGACTTTATTGGTGCGCCCTATGATTTTCACCTGGATCATCCCGCGGGAGAAGATCGGGTCTCACTGGTTATGACTAGGATGGGGCGGGTCTTATCCTGGGGCCGGGAAAAGCCGGTTCAAGTGACGAAAGAATTGATTTTTGATTCAAGCTTATCATTATCCGCCGGATACCGATTCAAGAATCCGGGCCCGGAAGGGGTGTCTTTCTGGTACGGGGTGGAATTTAATCTCGGCATGCTTTCGGATATTGACCCCGAAAGATATCTGCTTCTTCCGGAACCCCCTGAAGAACGAATCCTCCTTACTGAAACCGGTGAAAGGAACGATATCAACAGACTTAGCCTGGTCAATGCCTCTGACGGGTTTGCTATAACTTTTGTCTTTGACCGTCCGGTCACCGCCTGGTTCGGCCCCATCTACACCGTGTCTCAATCCGAATCCGGTTTTGAAAAAAATTATCAAGGCACGATGCTGACCTTTGTGATCAGGGAAGCATTGGAAAAAAATGAAGAAGCCCGATTGGGCATATCTTTGACCCTGACCGTGATGGATAAAAATCGCGGCCGGCCTTGATGGTTTCTCGTTGCTTGTGTTTCTTGTTTCAGGTTGTTTTACAATGTTATTGACTTAACAGTGCGGACAACCGAGCTAAATTTTTTTAAAATAGTCTATTCCGATTAAGCCCCAACGGGGCGCTCTAGGTTAGCCCAGGGCAGCGCCCTGGGTAGGGGCTGAGACTATACAAAATACCATATAATACACACAAAAATCAGCGGTAATCGAGCACTTCAAACGTCGTGGTATATCATGTTTAAAGGAAACCGCTTTGGGGGCCGATTGACCATCTGACCATCTTGCTAATACGTAACCATTTGGATTTCCCAGGGCGTTGCCCCAATGCTGTTGAATTAAGCGTGCGGCCTGGCTATCTTCGGATGTGATAAGATTCCTCACATTCGTTCGGAATGACAAATTTACTTCGTCATTCTGGATGGTTCACGTCTCGGTCATTTTGGTGCGAAGCTTCCTTGTCATTTCGAGCGAAGCGAGAAATCTTAACGTCGAATCCTTAATTCAACAACATTGGGGCAACGCCCTGGGCTAACCTAGAGCGCCCTTTCAGTGCTTATTTGGAATGAACTATTTAAAGCAGCGTGATCGTCCTGTCCTTAAGTCAAAGACATTGACCAGTAACCAGCAACCAGTTGCAAGTAAGCAGCAACAGGTGCTCCCTGAAGCGTCGATTATGGCCGTGTCAAGTATAACTCATTAATTTAGTTATAGTTGTGTTTAGATCGGCATGGCGTCCCATATGCCTCGGAAAATCCGGAGGAAATCATGAACAAGATAAAGCGATTTGTTGTTTCGCCCGATATCCCAAAGCGGTTGGAGGGCCTCAAAAAGATTGCCTAC
>JADFYC010000081.1:0-5529 GCA_015233295.1 Deltaproteobacteria bacterium
ATTATTGGAGAAAAAGGACGTCCCGAAACCAACAAGACCATCGAACACGGCGTCATTGTCTTAGCCACTGGTGGCCGTGAGTATAAGCCGACTGAGTATCTCTACGGCGAAGATAACCGGGTCATGACCCACCTGGAAACGGATGTGGCCATTAGAGACAACGACCCCAGAGTGGCCAACGCCAAGTCGGTCGCCTTCATTCAGTGCGTGGGTTCCCGAATTCCGGAAAGGCCATATTGTTCCAAGGTCTGTTGCGCCCACTCCTTCGAGAACGCCGTTCACTTCACAAAGAAGAATCCTGATGCTCAGGTATACGTGCTGTATCGTGATATCCGGGCCTACGGATTCCGCGAAGATATCTATAAAGAGGCCAGAGAACTGGGCGTTATCTTTATCCGGTATGAACTGGATAACAAGCCGGTGTTGGAAAAGAATGCTGATGGCAGCCTCAGCTTAACGGTCGTGGATCATGTCATCATGCGGCCCATTCTGATAAATCCCGACCTGGTATGCCTGGCCAGCGCCATTCTGCCCAACGAAGTCAAGGGGCTAACCGAAATATACAAAGTTGCCCTCAACGCTGAAGGCTTCTTCTTAGAAGCCCACATGAAGTTACGTCCGGTGGATTTCGCCTCCGAGGGTATCTTCATGGCCGGTCTGGGGCATTATCCCAAGCCCATTGATGAAGCCATTACCCAGGCCAAAGCTGCTGCGGCCAGGGCCATGACCATCATCTCTAAGGACGCGATTAAAGTCGGTGGCGTGGTGGCGGAAGTCACACCGGAAAAATGTGCCGTTTGTTTGACCTGTGTCCGGACTTGTCCTTACGGGGTGCCCCACGTTGGTACGGAAGGCCACGCGGTGATCGATCCCGCCGGATGCCATGGGTGCGGTGCCTGTGTGGCCGAATGCCCCGGCAAGGCGATTTCATTAAAGCATTTCACCGATCTGCAAATTCTGGCCAAGTCAGCGGCCTTGATGCACTAATTTTCAACATGGGCGTCTGATGGCAGGGCCCGATGAGGAGAAATATGACCGAGAACTTTGAGCCGAACATCATTGCCTTTTGCTGCCAGTACTGAGCCTACTCGGCCGCGGACCTGGCAGGTTCGATGAGATTATCATATCCGACTAATGTCAAAGTAATACAGGTTCCCTGCACCGGGCGGGTGGACATTATTCACCTGCTCAAGGCCATAGAGGAAGGCGCCGACGGCGTCTATGTGGCCGGATGTCTCGAAGGGGAATGCCATTACCTGGCCGGAAACTTGAAGGCCAAGAAGCGAGTTAAGTACGTTAAGAAGGTCTTGGAAGAAATTGGGATGGAACCGGACCGTGTCGAAATGTTTAATATGTCGTCTTCAGAGGGTCCCCGCTTCGCCGCGGTGGCCAGAGAAATGACTGAAAAGATAAAGGCTCTTGGTCCCAGCCCGGTGCGATCGAACTCATAGCTCCATAAGGAAAAATGCGCCGGGGTCCCGGAAATTATCCGACGGATGATCCACCGGTCCCGGCTTCATTTCAACCTCAAGGGCTTTCAAACCCATATCCGGCCTTAGTGTCCCTGGTATGGTTAAAAAGACGCTCAGACTATCATCCCTTAACGGATGCGTTTGCGCATCTCTTCTCGCATTAAGGCAGACAAATAACAAGAGAGGCTAATCATGATTGTAGGCGAAAGAAAACCCTTGGGCGACATCCTTGACATGATCAAGGATTATAAAAAAGTCCTGGTGGTCGGCTGCAAGGGATGTGTCACCGTGTGTAACGTCGGGGGCGAGAAGGAGGTGGGTATTTTAGCCTCATCCATCCGGATCAGCCGCAAAAAAGACGGAAACGAGATAACGGTAGATGAACGCACTCTGGAACGTCAGTGCGATCCTGAATATGTAGATCAATTAAAGGATATCGTCAGCGACTATGACGCTATGGTGTCCATTGCTTGCGGCGTCGGCCCCCAATTCCTGGCTGAACGGTACCCGGACGCGGCGGTATATCCTGGTATTAATACCCAGTTTATGGGTGGCGCCCTGGAACATGGAGTCTGGGCGGAAAGGTGTCAGGGCTGCGGCGCTTGCTTGGTGCACAATTTTGGCGGTCACTGCCCCATCGCCCGGTGTTCCAAGAGCCTGTTACACGGCCCCTGCGGCGGGTCCTCCGGCGGCAAATGTGAAATCAGCAAAGATGTCGACTGCGTCTGGCACCTGATCGTGGAGAAACTGGCCAAGCAAGGTAAAATGGACAGCCTGCGAAAACTTGTCCCGACGAAGAACTGGTCCACCAGCCGGGACGGCGGCCCCAGGAAAGTGGTAAGGGAGGATCTTAAATTATGAAAGCTGGCAGCAACTTAGAAAAGGTTCTCACAGCAGGTATATTCGCCATCACCGGTGAATGCGGTCCTCCCCGCGGGGCCAATGCAGAGGTCGTCCGGGAAAAAGCTAAGTTCCTTAAAGGGAATGTAGATTCTGTTAATGTGACGGATAATCAAACTGCTGTGGTCCGGATGTCCTCTTTGGGCGCGTCTCTGATTCTGATACAAGAAGGCGTCGAGCCCAACCTGCAGATGACCGCCCGTGACCGCAACCGGATCGCCGTCCAGAGTGATATTCTGGGCGCCTACGCCCTGGGCATCCGCAATATGCTTTGTCTCTCGGGTGATCACCAGAAGTTCGGCGACCATCCCGAGGCCAAGAACGTCTTTGACCTCGATTCCATGCAACTCATCCAGACGGTCAAGAAGATGCGGGATGAGGGGACCCTGATCAACGGCCATAAGCTCGATGGCGCGCCCAAGATGTTTATCGGATGTGCCGCCAACCCCTTTGCCGACCCCTTTGAATTCCGGGTCTACCGCCTGGCCAATAAAATAGACGCCGGCGCGGACTTCGTTCAAACCCAGTGTATTTATAACCTGGAGCGGTTCCGCAAATGGGTCGATCAGGCCAATGACATGGGCTTGTTGGAAAACGTCTTTCTGATGGGCGGGGTCACGCCGATGAAATCAGTCGGTATGGCTAAATACATGAAGAATTCCGTTCCCGGCATGGATGTGCCCGACGAGATCATCAAGCGCCTCCAAGGCGTGCCCAAGGGTGATCAGGCCAAAGAAGGCATCAAGATCGCAGTGGAAACCATCCACCAATTGCGGGAGATGAAGGGCATCGCCGGGGTCCATCTCATGGCCATCGAGTGGGAAGAAAGAGTGCCCGAGATAGTGGAAATGGCCGGGATGTTGCCTCGCCCGGTACTTTAGTCAGTAGAGTTAAGGGCCTGCTGCAGCCTAAGCGGTCCTCACTTAGATCGTATTATCGGAAGCCCGATAGGAAGAACATTCCCCCTGTCGGGCTTTTTTCTGGTTGTGGGCTGCGGGTTACTCGTTGCTCGTTGCTCGTTAATCAATCTTTGTAGATAATTTCGTTACATAACATAAACCATAAACTAGAAACAAATAACCGGCAACGAGTAACCGGCAACAAGCAACCGGTAACATGCAACAGCGTCCTGATTATTCAACCACAAAGTTGAAATAAGTGTTTGGGTATGGCTCTGATTTAAGCGTGTAATGCCACCATTCTTCCTCCAGGTTCTTGAAGCCGTGCCTTTCCATGATTGTCCGCAGTAACAGCCGATTAACCCGTTGTTGAAGCCCGACGGTGATATTTACCGTATGGGATACGGGATGGAAACAGTCAAACCCCGATCCCATGTCCAGGCCGTTATCTTTAAATCGTTGATCCACCGGGCGGGAGCATTCACGCAACTCTTGCCCCGGTGCGTAACTTTCTTGATCCGGGGCCGGAACTGGGATAATGGTCAGGTCCACGGTGCTTCCCCGGCTGTGACTGGATTTTTCCGCAATGTAGCCGTCCCTGAATAGATTTTTTTTATCCACCGTAGGGTAGAACTCCTTTTTCATCCGAGTGTCGTCCACCTGC
The DNA here is from genome assembly GCA_015233295.1 of Deltaproteobacteria bacterium. Taxonomy (GTDB): domain Bacteria; phylum Desulfobacterota; class JADFXK01; order JADFXK01; family JADFXK01; genus JADFXK01. The sequence continues at coordinate 3,936 of JADFYC010000081.1, forward strand.
CCGGCCCATTTGACGAAGTGCGCCACGGCCCGCTGCGGCCGATAGCAATCGTAAATCTTTAACGATAGGGAAAATTTCGCCAGTTCCTCTTGAACCTTGGCCAGAGCCGCGGCCGCCTCTCCGGTCAAATAGCACCTGGCCGCGTTATAGCCGTCAATTCTTTCCCCAATAAAGTTATGAGGGCCGACATATCTCATGTCCAGGACAACTGAGGGTATCACCTGCTGGACATCCACAAATCCGGCTGGAATTTTCTTTTCCGACCGATAGTCATCCGCAAAAGAGAATGGGCTAATAACCCAGCCCATTGCCAGCAATAAACATAGTGGTAGGATTAGTCTTGATTTCATAGCTTGAATGTCCTCCCCCTGAATAGAAATGGATAAAAAGTCATGCGGGTCTTCTCTGCCCCGGCCGGCCCACCTGGACATATGACATTGGACTAAATAACCTGATGATATCCTTACAACCAGACACCGCTCATGTTATCATTGCCTCCGGTAATGTCAATAACAGTAAGGCGGTTTTCTAAAATTCCGTCTGCCGATTTCATTCGTTGTCGTGACCGGTTAATCATACGAGGGAACTTATGGAAGGTTCAAGGTCCTTCCTTGTGGTCGGCGCCTATCTTCACGGCTAGACCCACACTGACATCCAAACTCCAAAAAATTAGAATTACCGATCTTGGCTAAAAAGACTTGACAAAAGAATCATGCCCCTGTATTTCGTTATCCGGTATGGTCATCCGATGTGAGTATTGGAAAGAAAAAAATCTTATGAACAAACCCTGGACGATAGCAGTAGCCAATGATAAGGGGGGCGTGGGAAAAACCTCAACCGTAGTCAATTTGGCGGCTAGTTTTTCCCTGGCCGGATACCAGGTATTGGTAGTTGATGTTGATCCACAGGCCAATGCGACCCATGGGCTGGGCGTGATCCTGGAAAATGGTGAGAAGTCGGTATATGACCTGATTATGAACCCGGCCAAACAAGACCCCGGCAAGGCTGTCCGACCCACTAAATGGCCAAATTTATTTGTCTTGCCGGCTAGTAAAGATTTGTCCGGGGCTGAGGTGGAACTGGTTTCCAAAATCGGCCGCGAAAACCAACTGCGCAAGGGATTGGCTCCGATAGAGAATGATTACGATATCATCCTGTTCGATACTCCGCCTAGCCTGTCGTTATTGACCGTCAATGTTTTGGCTTTTTCCAGGCGGACTGTGGTGGCCTGTCAGACCCATCCCTATTCCTTTGCCGCTCTGGACCGATTGTTTGAAATCATTGAATTAATCAAGGAAAACATTAATCCGGAATTGTCGATTTGCGGTGTGGCCGCCACTTTATACGATCAGCGAACTAAGGTGGCCAGGGATGTTCTGCAGCAGTTGCAGGATGGAGAGGCCACCCGGGATCTCCTTTTCAAAACCGTGATTCACAGTAATACCTCGCTTGCTGAGTGTTCGGCCCGGGGGTGCCCCATCGCCTTTGAGCAACGGACAAACCGCGGGGCTATGGAATATCAGGCTCTGGCTGAAGAGATTATTCTGAGATGTTTGTAGGTTAGAGATTAGATGAGATTCTCTTAGGGGAAACC
>JADFYC010000081.1:5552-11561 GCA_015233295.1 Deltaproteobacteria bacterium
ATGTGTATCATTCGCCGGACTTTAGAGCGAGGGGAAGACATCACCCTCGGCGGTTTTTCCTCCAGATTAGGGATAACGTATTATAAATGGGACGAGAAAGTCTTTTTAAACCGACAGACAAGAAAAAAAAGAAGGCATCGTTTACTCAGGCGGAAAAGAATGATCTTCTGAAACAGGTGGCTGAGTCTAACTTACCCTTGGACAAGTCCCTAACTCAGTTGAATATTTCTAAATCCACCTACTATAGGTGGCTAAAAGAGCTTTCGCCGGAAGCCCCGGCCGCAGGGTCCGAAGCAGCCTTAGATGTGGTGTCGCCACCTGATGAGTCGACGGTGTCAAGCGAAGAGGTGGAATCAAGTCCGGCTGGACTGACTCAGGATCAAGTCGGGAGGGACACGGTGACCGCTTCATCTAAGGAGAAGAGCCTGGATGAAGAATTAGTCTTGGTCAGGCAAGACGCCGCTCCTTCTTCATCCCAATTAGAAAGAATTTCGGCGGCGATGCCGAAGAGTCGAGAGCTAAGCTCTCCAAAAACCATGATCGAAAGCGAGGAGGGACAAAAATTGAGTGACGCAACTCCAAAAGGGAAATTAACCAAGGTTATGGAAAAAGGCCGCAATGGGAATGGACGACTAACGGTATTTATATTAGTGGGGATCATTATCATCATTGGTGGCTTCACCTTTAGTCTTTGCATGGTCAATTCTAACAAATACTATATCGTCACCGAAGGGAGCCAGTTCACCTTGTGGAAGGGAATTTTTGCCCCCGCAGGTAGATCTCCATTGCCTGACTTCAAGCCCATTACCATAGAAGGAATGGACTTAACCGAGCTGACCAGGGCGCCCTATCCAGGAAAATTTGCAGCTATGAACGCGATTTTCGGCCTTTTGTTGGAAAAAGCTGAAGCGGCCATTCGGATCAAGCCGGTACCTGATTATGTCCAGGCAAAGTTATATCTGGAGCAGGCCGGTCGCGTTACGATCAACGAACAGCAAGAACTTCAGTTAAACAAGACGTTCGGCCGATTGGAATATACCAGCGCCATGACTCCGATTACCTCTTTTGAATCCGACCTCCACAAAGCCTATACCAATGCGCTGAAACACTTGGAAAGAGCAAAAGCCCTGGGATTCCATGACGGTGATATTGATAGACTGATCAGCCAGACACAGGCCAAGGCCAAAGAACTGAATGCCTGGTTGACAAAATATGATCAGAGCCTGGTGGCTGTGACGGCGACGGAAGAGGCCCGGAAGCAACAATTAGAACTTGAGGCCAAGGCGGAGATGAGGAGAGAACCTGCCCCGATGATGCCGGAAATTAAATCGGCCGATGTGGTAAAGAAAGAAACCGCAGTAAAAGTAGAGCCAACGTCAATCGAGAAGAAAGAAACATCGCCCGAGAAGAAGACCCAGGAATTAGCAGTTGACAAAAAAGAAAGCAGACCGGCTGAGCAGGTGGCCACACCGCCCAAGGTTGATGCGAAAAAAGACGAGATGACGACGAAACCGAGCGATAAGCCGAAGGACCAAAAATAGGCTGACGAGATATCAAGTAAAGAGAAAGAGGCACAACGGCACAATCGGGATAACAACTACAATTATTTTGTGATAAAGCTCCTTGAACCGGAGTCGGAAGGAGGATCATAATGATGAAGAACATAGCCGAATGCGTGGCTGATTATAAGATATTGGCCGCGGGGATATTGGCTTTGACCATTGGTTTTCTTTGTCTGGGGTTTTGGTGGGCGCCGTTCCTGAAAATTATGGCCGGGATTCTTCCTTTGGCATTGATCTTGGGTGGCGGTCTGGCGGCTTACCTGGGATTTGAAGAACTGCGCGACAAAATGAATGAACAGACCGAAGAAGTCGGCGGAGCGGTAGACGACGTTGGTGCAGTTAAGGACGAACTGGAGAAATTGAAGGCGGAGTTGGCCTCACTCAAAGGAAATTAATTTCCGCACGTTTTCGCTAAGAAAAAAATGACCGCAGGAACCAGGAGTAAGGCACTCTCAGGTTTCTGCGGTTTTTGTTTTCCGGGGATATGTTCTCCAACGGCTGTCGTAGGGTGGTGTAATCACGGGAGGGATTCTAACGGGCCAATCCCGCCCGATGGAACAGGTAATCCGGTTTGAAAGAGGAAACCAGATGTAGAGGATCGGCTCGGAAAACATACTTGGCCGGGGTACACAGGGCAATAAATGCTCCCAGCGGGTTTTTTTGAGCTGGACGTGACCGTTCAATCCATCGGAAGTATTTGTTTGGTCTAGAGTGCAATAACGTTACCGAACCCCATTCCACTTCGGTCGGTCCCAGGACGCTCTTAACCAGCCCTTTCAGTCCCCATAGGCTTCGAAACTTGGCCCGATTATATATGGTGGGATGGATGATTCCTTTGATCCGACGGAATACCGCGGTTAAGGAATAGGGATTTAGTGTTGCGATAAGGATATGTTGTCTCGTCACCCGGGCGGCCTCGGCCAGGGCGGTATAAGGGTCATCCATGAATTCTAATGAGGTGATCATGACGGAAACATCGAATTCATTGTCCTCAAAGGGCAGGTCCTCTGCCCTTCCTTGATACAAGGCTACGGATTGCCCAAGTTTTTGTTGGGCCAGGCTGAGGCAGTGGGGTGAGGGGTCTAATCCGGTAACGTCTAACCCGAGGTGTTTGAACAAGCCCAAGTAATATCCTGTGCCACAACCGATATCAAGCAACCGTTGACCGGCCGCCGGCTTGAGAAGTCGAACGACCAATTCAGCTTCCAGTTCCTGGATGAATCGGCCGGTCTCAGTCTTAAGCCATTGGTCGCAGGATAATGCCGCGTTGTGATCGAAGACGAAGCCCAAGGGTCACCCCTGCTAGTGCTTGCCGGGTTAGAAAGGAGTAACATTCAGGCCCCTGACGACCAGCGCCGTGGTTACGTTTTTGGGTGCTTTTTCCTATCTGGGTAACCGCCGTCTTAAGGCTTAACTAATGATAGATGATCGGTAACGTCATCAGATCGATTTGCTCTAAAAATGCTTCAAGGCCTCGTTGGGGTCCCCATAGATATCAAAAATGGAGGTAAAACCGGCGATCTCGAACACCTCCTTAACGTACTGGGTCAAAGACGATAACACGATGCGGCCGTTTGTCTTTTTTACCTTTTTAGTCGTGGCTAACAAGACTCGCAATCCGGCACTACTGATGTAGTTTGTGCCGGCCAGATCGACAAGGAGTTTCTTGTGTCCGGCGTCCAACACCCCGTTTAGCTTTTCTTCCACCATTCCAGCGGCTTGGGCGTCAAACCGGCCTCCTAATAAAACGACCTGAACATCACCTTGCGCTTTGATTGAAATCTCCATAAACAATATCTCCTTAGGTCCAAGATCGAAGCATTGGCCTGCAGTCCTAGGTTTTGAGATTTAGTTTTTCGATAAGGTTATTGGCAAACCTTAAGATGAAGGCAGTTTGCACTTCCCCGGCATATCCGGTACAGGAGCAACTCATGGTGTTCCGACTCCTGATCAGGAATTCAAACTTAACCCAATTCCGGCCAAGTTCTACGGCAAAGCTGAAGGGTTTACACTGGTGATGGTGGAACTGGTTTTCATTAAGCAGATCATCATGGAGAGTTATCCAATAAATCCCGTCAACCGCACTCGGTTCACCGGCCTCAATCAGGTACTCTCGTATCTTAGCCATATCTTGAGCGTTCAGCTCATCAAACAGTAATTGTCGCATAACGGTTTGTTATTCCTTGTTTCGGATGACGGAAGGGATAGTTTGTCCTATGCCCGGCTGACGGCATGTGCGGCCACAACAACACGACAGTCCATTGGCTTTTTGGAGAGCCTCTTTTCCTTCTTTGATTGAAAACAAGGCGATGACGATCGAACCAACCGAATCAAGTAAGCCGACTCCGGTCAATTCGTAGCCGATGCTGGCCAGCATCAGGACGATCCCCAGATACATGCAGACACGGCTACAGGCTGCATCGGCCAGGATTGCACCAGAACCGAGTTGCCGACCGGTGTTGCCCTTATAATGAACCAGTATTCCCATGCAGATGATTGAAACCGCACCGACGACGATACCCCAGAAGGTGGTTTCCGGTTTATGCTGATGATAGATATTCCATGAGGCCGTCATGATCAGCCCGGCAGCCAGAAGACAAAAAGCAACCCCCGTAATCCTCAGAGCTTGCTTTTCAAATCTATCGCTATCCTCATTATCGGGTGATTGCCGGAGTCGCCTGACCATGTGCCAGACCCCTACAGCCGAAATGACTTCGACGAAAGAATCTACCCCAAAAGCAAAGAGGGTTAGAGTCTCATCGGAGACTCCGAGCCAGACTGATACCAGACCTTCGGCCAAATTAAAGAAAATAGTTAGGATGGCCAAGAGGTTCGCTCTGTTATAGAGATTTTCACGCGACGGTATCGGCATACTTTTCTATCAGGTTTCTTCGGCCATGGCCAGCCCGGCATAGACAATTAAAAAGGTCATAGGAGACCGGCAACAGGCATGAGCGTGACTTGTCACGAGGTTTTAACCTGGCTTGAGGAATCCTGCGCCTGGTCCGCCTGGTCTATCGCCCTGCCGTTGCGGAAGGCGTCCACCACGCTGATAGCCCAGACCGCAAATAGGATGGAGGAAGCTGCCCACAGATAGGTGTGGTCGCGGTTCCGCACTTTGGCCAGTACTTCGTTGACAGCCTCGGGCGATGATTGTATGGTGTCCATAGAATTAATTACGGAGTAGAAATCGGTGGCCACAAGCATAAACAAGGCGATGAAGAGAACCGTGGTAATTCCGATCAATAAACAGCCCTTGGCTATTTGCCGATTATATAGCTGGCCTACGCCGGGCAAGATTAAGCCCGATAATACCGGTGATATTAACGCCTTTCGCATAATCCAGGCTCCATGTACAGATTCTTGGAACGGGGTCCGATGGGATCTTTGGTTTGCCCGTCAGCCTTATTTTTGTCAGATGGACCCATGATGATAAGCCCTTTCCGTCCCGTTGCCGATGTATTGACTGAATTTTTACCTTACCCCAAACGCCTTTGATTGTCAATGAGGTTGTCGTTAATCCCAAAGAGGCCTGAAATGAATCGTATCATCAAGGAAGTGCATGTTTCAATTCCATTTCTCCAACTGATCCGGGACTATTGGACCGAGGTGTTGGAACTTGGGATCAACCTGGAGGTGGGCTTGAGCGACCAGGCGCTGGACCAGGTTTCCATGGATGAATTCAAGAGAACCGCCGAGAGCCTGTTGGACCGGGGGATTCAAATGACGGTTCACGCCCCCTTTATGGACTTGTGTCCTGGCGGCATCGATCCGAAAATGCGGCGAGCGGCGGTCCAACGTTTAATTCAAGCTTTTGAAGTCGCGTCATTTTTTAAGCCAAAGACGATTGTAGGCCATCTCAATTATGAAGATCGCCGTTATCGGGACCAACGGGACCAATGGCTGGCCAATAGCCTGGAAACGTGGCGTATGCTGATGGCCCCGGCTCAGGATATGGGCGCCCAGTTGGTCTTAGAGAACGTCTACGAAGAGGATGCCGTGGTATTTGAGGCTTTTTTTGCGGCAGTGCCCCTCGGGTCGGTTAAATTTTGTCTGGATGTGGGCCACCGTAATGTTTGGGGAACGAAAATGCCGCTTCAGGAATGGGTCGATCGTCTGGCGCCCCATCTCGGTGAACTGCATCTCCATAATAACGATGGGACCTGGGATAACCATCAGGCCTTAGGACGCGGAACTATTGACGTGGCTGGGTTATTGGCCGGGTTGGCGGCCCGTCGGATCAGGCCCGTGATCACCTTGGAGCCTCACACTAAGAACGGGGTCATTGACAGCCTGGCTTATCTGGAGGGGGTCTGGCCCTGGTAAGGGTGTCCTGAGACTGGGAAAAAGTTCTGAAACATGTCGTTGAAGTCCCTGGCCAGGTTTCTCATGATTCCTTCCGCAGCAAAGCTGAAATAGCGATTATCTCCTATAATGATGTGATCCA
>JADFYC010000082.1:0-1292 GCA_015233295.1 Deltaproteobacteria bacterium
TGAAGACGGTTCGAGGACAGATGGAGAGCGATGATTCTGAAAATAATCAGTTGTTATTTCAGGAGGAGTGACGTTTTCATCATGCTTTTGCGGCGGAACCCGCTAGTTATTAGCGATTTCTGCGTTCAATTGATTTTTTCTTTTTGTGGAGCGTCCCGCTGGGGTCAGAGCCGCCCCTCCTGGAGTTGGTGCCAAAAAGGGATAATTATGATCGGTCGAGGTATATATTTGTAAGAAGTTAGCCCAGATTAGTTTTGCAGGAAGCTCCGTTACAAAAAATATATCCTGCGTTTGCCCTGCATATTAGCGAATCTGGAGTTGCCATCCCGCCACTTTTCTGGTATCTTATTCCCAAGTTGCACTTATCTGATCAACTGATCAGAATCATTGTGTCTTTTTTTGTTCAGAGCGGTCAAGGAATCAGACAAACACAAATGAATCAAGACGGAGAATGAATCAGGACTATGACATCTCATCCCTCCTCAATCTACTATTCCACCCTGGACACCCCCATCGGCCGGATATTCATCGGTTCCACCGACCAGGGAGTATGCGAGATCAGTTTGGACGCATCGGGCTGGACTGAATTTACTGATAAGTTAAATAACTCCCCTCAGACTCCGACGATTCACCCAGCCGGGGGCAGACACGATGACATCAGGCAACAACTCACGGAATATTTTTCCAGGCAAAGGCAAGTATTTGCTATTGCCTTGGATGTCACCGGAACCGCTTTCCAGCGGCGAGTCTGGCAGGCGCTCACCGCCATACCTTACGGGGAAACCTGGACCTACCGGCAGGTGGCCACGACTTGCGGTCAACCCCAAGCCTGCCGGGCCGTCGGCCAGGCCAATCGGGTTAATCCAGTCCCGATTATCGTCCCTTGCCACCGCGTTATCGGGGCCAACGGCACCCTGACCGGTTTCGCCGGTGGCCTTAAGATTAAAAAGGCTTTACTGGCCCTGGAAGGGGTGACGGTCTAACCCAGGTTCACCGGGAACGCCCGTTGGCGCCGGCTGAGATACCTCGCATGATCATGATTGTCCCTTTTCGAGATGAGGCCGTTCCACGTGGTCGGTTATACTCAACGAGCAACCAGAAACGAGCAACCAGTAATGAATGATCTGAAATCAAAAAAAGTTCAACTGACGGCTAACGCCAGAGTGGTGTTGGAAAGGCGCTATCTCAAGAAAGATGAGCATGGCCGGGCCATGGAAGACCCGGAAGATATGTTCCTCCGGGTAGCCCAAACCGTGGCTCAAGCAGACAGCCTTTATGACCCCAAAGCCGAT
>JADFYC010000082.1:1302-11396 GCA_015233295.1 Deltaproteobacteria bacterium
CACCACGGAAAAATTCTATAATCTGATGACCGATCTGGTGTTCATCCCCAACTCGCCCACTTTGATGAATGCCGGCCGGGCCTTGGGCCAGTTATCCGCCTGCTTCGTCTTACCGGTGGACGATTCCATAGACAGCATTTTTGAAGCCATCAAGAATACGGCCATCATCCATAAAAGCGGCGGGGGCACCGGTTTTTCCTTTTCCCGCATCCGGCCCAAAAGTGACCCGGTAAAATCAACCACCGGCATCTCCAGCGGCCCCATTTCCTTCATGACCGTGTTTGATGTGGCCACTGAAACGATCAAGCAAGGCGGCACCCGACGTGGCGCCAACATCGGCCTGCTCAGGGTCGATCATCCGAATATCATAGAATTCATCCATGCCAAATCATCCACCGACCGGCTCAACAATTTCAACTTATCGGTTTTGATTACCGATGAGTTCATGGATGCGGTCCACAAAGGCGCCTCCTTTGAACTGGTTAGCCCTCGGACTAAAGCTGTGGTCAAGGCCCTGCCGGCAGTTGAAATATTTAACCATCTGGTCAGCGCCGCGTGGGAAACCGGTGAACCGGGCGTAGTCTTCGCCGATACGGTCAACCGACGAAACTTCACTCCCCAATTGGGTGAGATGGAGGCCACCAACCCCTGTGGCGAGCAACCTCTGCTGCCCTATGAATCCTGCAATCTGGGTTCGATCAACCTGGCTAGAATGGTCACGCCGTCAGGTCGGATTGACTATCCCCGGTTGGAAGAGACGATCAAAACGGCCGTCCACTTCTTAGACAACGTCATCGACGTAAATCAATTTCCACTCCCCCAAATCGAGGAGATGACCAAAAAAACACGCAAAATCGGTCTCGGGGTGATGGGCTTTGCCGACATGCTCATTCAACTGGGTATCCCTTATGACTCAGACCAGTCGGGCAAGATATCCGGCGAGATAATGGGGGTTATGGCCGCCCAGGCCCGCCAGGCTTCAGCCGAGTTGGGACGCATCCGGGGCAATTTTCCGGCTTTCCAGGGGAGCACCCATCCTCGTAACGGCTTCGAACATATGCGCAACGCCACCACCACCACCATTGCCCCCACCGGGACCATAAGCATCATTGCCGGATGTTCCAGCGGCATAGAACCATTGTTCGCCATCAGCTTTTTCCGCCGGGTATTGGACGATGATCGACTCCTGGAGGTCAATCCCCAATTTGCCCAGCTAGCCAACCAGATGGGGTTTTATTCTCAAGAATTGATGGAAGACATTGCCAAGTCGGGCTCCATAAGAAACCTGGCCGGGATACCCGACGAAGTCAAACGGCTGTTTGTTACTTCCCACGACGTCAGTCCGGAATGGCATATCAAGATTCAAGCGGCATTTCAAAAACACACGGATAATGCTGTGTCAAAAACGATCAACTTCCCGGCCGCGGCCACCTTAGAGGATGTGGAAAAGGCATTTTTCATGGCCCACCGCTCCGGATGCAAAGGCGTAACCATATATCGCTATGGTTCCAGACCCCACCAGGTCCTCAATATCGGCGACCGCAAGGCGGAAGATTCCATTACCCCGCGAGCCAGACCGGTTCGTACCAGAGGTGCAACGGAGCGCATCATCACCGGTTGCGGCAAATTGTACGTCACGGTCAACACCGATGACTACGGCGTTTGCGAGGTCTTCGCTCAGATGGGCAAAACCGGCGGCTGCTCCGCTTCCCAGATTGAGGCCACCGGACGTCTCATTTCGCTGGCCTTGCGCTCCGGAGTAAAAGTCGATGCTATTCTTAAACAACTCTTGAATATCCGGTGCCCCTCCCCCACCTGGAACAATGGCCAACAGGTGCTGTCTTGTTCCGATGCCATCGCCAAGGTGTTGAAGAGTTATGTCAACTCCGATATTGAAGATTCCGATGATCTGCCCAATTTCTGCCCGGATTGTGGGTGTAAAGTTGAGCATGAAGGCGGGTGCCTATCCTGCCGCTCTTGTGGGTATTCCCGGTGCAGTTGACGCGGCCCGGCTTCTTCCATATGAGAGGAGACCCCGTTAAGGAGAAAGCTCACGATATCAAAAATGTCTCGGTTGAAGGTGACTCGCTGGTCTTGACTATTGACGTTAATGAAAAAAGGTTCCAATTAAAGGAGATTTCCCTGTATTTCAAAAAGCATCATATCAAGAAATAAATGTTTTCGAAATATCACCATCGGGTTATGGGATACATTGGCCGCTGTTAGATGAAGACATTTCCATAGATGGGTTGCTCGGAATTTCTCGTGCCCCTGTATGGCAACGAAAGAGCGCATAGTCAAAAAATTTTTTTAAGGTCTATAGCACTGGCCAGGTCGACGGTTCTACCGGCAAACAGGCCCGGAGTTACTTCATTTAACCGCTCATGAAAGGAACCTGCCATGAAAAAAATCCTTGTAACAACCACCATGGTCCTCGCCGTCCTGATCTGGGCGATAGTGTCTTTCGGACAAATGAATATCATCGGTGATGAGGAGCGGGACAAAAAAAAAGGCAAATACAAAGGAATCGTCAAATTTGAGGAAAGAGTGGTTAAAGGGGACGAAAAGAAACAAGGTGACTACACCGTAGAATTCGAATGCGGTCGGTTGGAAGGCGAAGAAGAAGTCAGAACCGGAAGAAAATGCCGGATATCCAAGGTAGGAAGCGAGTATTTCATCGACACAGATAGCAGCACCCCCTATGAATCAGAATTCATGGCCTCCTGGGTTTGTTGTGAAAATTATTAGGCATTCCTCAACCTGGGTCCAATTCGTTTTCTTCTTCCCAACCATAAGATGACCGATGATAACCTCGCAGGTACATTTTGTTGGAACCTCAGGGTTCTATTACGATGTCTGGCAGGATGTTTTCTATCCAACGGGTCTGGTTAAAAAAAACCGGCTGGCTCATTATGTGAAACACTTCAACACGGTGGAACTCAATAACCCGTTTTATCGGTTACCCAAAGAAAGCACCTTTGCGGGATGGCGCGATAAGGCCCCGGCGGGATTCGTCTTCAGCCTGAAAGCCTCCCGCTTTATCACCCATATCAAGAAACTGGCCAATGTGAGCGAGGCGGTGGTCACCTTCTTGGGCCGGGCCAGACATCTCCAGGACCATCTGGGGCCGGTCCTCTTCCAGTTGCCACCCACCCTGAAGCGGGATGATCTTTTATTAAAAGATTTTCTATCGTCACTTCCAGTGGATTGCCCCAAAGTGATTGAATTCCGACACCCGTCTTGGTATGTTGACACCATTTATCAGATGCTGGCCGAACACAAAATGGGTTTCTGTATTCATGATGCTGTTGATGCCCCCACGCCCTTACAATTGTCTTTGGCCGACATGATCTATCTCCGTTTCCACGGCCCGGACAAGGGCTACCGGGGGACCTACGGCCAGGCAGGTCTGACCCACCCGGCCGCCTGGGCGCGGGAGACCCTGTCCAACCACCCCCATATTCGGCTATATGCCTACTTCAACAATACGGCAGGCGCGGCCTTGAACGACGCCGTCATATTCCGAGATTTCATCCACACGCCCTGACCGGATTTTCCAATACTCCGATGAGAGACTGAGGTATGCCCCCCTTATCTAACATGGCGTTATAAATTGGGAAAAATATAATCTTAAACAAAGTGAAAAGTATACCTTGACACTTTGCACTTTATGGTATATCTTAGAGATCAAATGCCCTCGGCGATTCTTTTCGATTTTCCCGGTGCAATCATATGCTTCAGAGCGGTAAGGACTCATTTGGAAAATATAAAGAAGATAAACCGCCCCAAACCAGGCTTGCGGATGAAGGCACTCATGGACAACACCGGCTTACCCAAGTCCACCATCTTGCATTACGCCGCCCAAGGGTTGTTGCCGGATCCGATTAAAACCAGCCCCAATATGGCCTATTACGATCCGGCCTGTGTGGACCGGCTCAAGTATATCAAAATGCTTCAGGAGAAGTATCGTCTTCCGCTGGCCAAAATTAAGACATTTCTTAACTTGCAGGATCAGGGCCGGGATGTGACGCCTTTGCTCGAACTCAGCCAGGTTATCTTCGGCCATATGGAGGGACCGGTTTTAGATGAGGCAGCCCTCTGCCAGGCTACCGGTCTTAGCGCATATCAATTAACGGGGCTTATCAGGGCTAATTTGATCTTGCCGCTGGAACCGGGCTGTTACAATCAAGACGATGTTAGGGCGGCCAAGGTTTACAGGGAAGCTCTGGCCAATGGATTAGATATCTCCGACCTCGCCTTTTACCCGGCCATGGGGAAAGAGATTGTAGACCACGAAATGCGGTTACGGAGCCGTTTGACCCGTCATTTGCCGGATGACCAGGATGCCGCCATCACCAAGCAAATGGTTATCGACGCCAGAACACTACGAAGCTACGTCATAGACCGCCTTTTTCAGCATCGGGTCGCGGCGGCTATAGACTTAAAAAACGATGGTCTGCTCTGATGAACCGTCTCTGGGAACATCTGCCTGTGATTATCGGCGCGGCCTATATAACCCTGGTCGGCATCCGACATTTCCAGATTCAAACCGTCCGTTTCTGGAGCCTGGTCGGCTTAATCTTGACCTCCGCGGCCATGTATCGGCTCAAAAAACACGGCGGCGTTTCGGCTATCGCCACAGGCTTTTTGGTCTACATGATCATTAACGTCGTGGCGTTTTGGAGCGGACCGGCCAGCCTGGCCGCGGCCCTGGCCGCATATCCCACCACCTTTCTCTACGCCTCGTTCCTGGTGGTGACGGCTGGGCCGGCTCTCCTGAGTAAACGCTACTTCACCGAATATTTCGCTCGGAAAACCACCCCGAAAGCGGTTTGGGAGACCGGAATTTTCAAGATCATCAACCGAAACATGACTTGGGCCTGGGCCGGCCTCTTTGCGGTCTGCCTGATGGTGAGCTTCATACCCACTTTATTGAAGTTACCCGAAGGCGGATTAACCGGAGTCCTATTCGGATTGGTCTTCCCTTCGGCTATTCTGCTGGGTATCGGGGCGCCTTTTAATAAAAGATATCCAGGATATTATCAACGCAAACTCGGACTGTCTCCTGTTACCGCGCCGGACTCCAGGGCGATGGACAGCCCTCCCACCTTCGATCAACCGCAGTTACCCAAGACAGAGGAGAATAGTATGGCCGACAAACTAAGAGTGGTCGCCCTCAACGGTTCCCCCCATGCGGGGATAGGCAATACCAGTCTGATGATCCAAATGATCAAGACTGGATTGCCCAGACAAGATGTTGACGTGGAAGAGATATTTCTATCCGAAAAGAGAATAGAGTATTGTGTCGGCTGCGCTTTATGCTTAGAGAAGGGGAAGTGCTGGCGGTTAGACGATCACGCTGAAATTATGGATAAATTATTGATAGCTGATGGCATAATTCTGGGCTCGCCGGTCTACTTCGGGCACGTCACCGCCCAGATGAAAACTTTCCTGGACCGCTCGGTGGCCTTTGCACATAAACTCAGAACAACATGGAAGCCTGGTCTGGCTATATGTGTTTCGGCAGGTTTGGGCGAAACGGATACAGCCCACTACCTGGCCTCGTTATTGAATGTTTACGGCGCTTCTTCAGTGGGGGAGTTCACTGCTATCGCCATCAACCCTGGCGCTTTTCTCGGTAAGGAGTCGGTGGAAGCCAGAGCCGATGATCTGGTCGGCACTCTGATCAGAGCGATGCGGGAAAAAAGGCGTTACCCAGTCACCAGCCATAATTATCTCCTGTACTTGTTCATGAGAGACCTGATCCAACGAGAAAAGGACTTCATGAAAGACGACTATGAGTACTGGCAAAAGGAAGGGCTGTTTGAAGGAATCGAAAAATATGTTAAACAGGAGTTTGCCAGACCGGTGGCTGACCCGGAAATGAGGAAGGCCTGGCTTTCGGACATGATCTTAAAAGAAAAAGCCAAATTTAAGAATGAGAAGAAGCCGGACAAACCATCTTCCACTCCCACCGGTCCCCAGGCGGCCACGACCTGTCTGGATATGCTCAAAATCATGCCTTTAGGTTTCAAAAGCGACCGAGCCGGCGACCTGGCGGCCATTTATCAGTTTGAAATCAGCGGATCAGAAGACTTCATCAGTCACTTGAAGATAGCCGACGGCCAGTGTGTGTATCACGATGGACCCGCCCCAGCCCCGGATGTGATCATAAAATCTCCCGCCGATGTCTGGCTGGCTATCTCCCGGGGGGAATTGGACGGCCAGGCCGCCTTCATGTCCGGCAAATACAAAGTTGAAGGGAACATCGGATTGTTACTCAAACTCAAAAGCATGTTTGGCTCTTGATTCAATGAATTAATCTGCATTAATCTGCGCCATCTGCGGATCTATTTCTGCGGCCAGGTTTTTTCTTGAAAGGCTAGAACTCAGTATCGGACTACCAGAACATGAAGAACTTATCAATTTGCTTAACTTTGTTGCTATTCATCATCGGAGTGCCGGCCTTCGGGCAGGCCCAAATAGACCTGGACAAGGAACAACTGGCCCGGGAGCACCTTTTTCAGGCTCGGAAGATGATGGATTTCGGTAAGTACTTTGATGCCCTGGAGCAATGCGAAACGGCCCGGGAGCTTTCCCCGGAGGCTAAAACCCAGGGTGAAGCCCTCCTGGCCCAGGCGGCGCTACTGTCCATCTTCCTGGATGCACCGGAGGCGGCCCTGGGAGTCTACAGGGAGATCCTGGCCAAGTATCCCCAATCAGCGGAGACCGGACTATTTAGGCAGGGACTTTTGCTCCTGGAGTTAGGCCGGGTCGCCGAGGCTGAAGCCGGACTCCTTTCTTACAAAGAAAAATATCCCGCGGGTGACTTCCTGACCCAGACAGAGACCCTGCTGGGCGAGATCAAGAAAATGCCGACTCGGACCGCAGCTTCACCTGGGGCATTGCCGCCCGTGGCCCCGCTGGAGAGCAGCCCTCAGGTGCGGGTGTGTCTCTGCCTGACCGATGGTGAAGCCGTTATCAGAGGGACCCAGGCCACCCCGATTCAAGCCTCCGGCCTGGACTCTAAAGATAGTTTCAAGATCAAAGCGGCAGGTGGCCAACTCTTTGTCAACGGGCTCCCCGCAAAGGAAAAGAAGCTCTCCTTTCAAAGTGATAGCCCTCTGGGAATCAACTGCGGCATCAAACGGAAACAGGTCCGGGGCAGGCTGGTGGCCGGCCTGGAAGACGGCAAGCTTCTCATCGTCAATTTAGTGGACCTGGAAGACTACCTGCTCTCTGCTGTGACCTCAGATGCGAATTCGTCCTGGCCGCTGGACACCCTCAAGGCCCAGGCCGTCATAGCTCGGACCTACGCCCTGTACCAACAGCTCCATCGGCAGGACTGGACTTATGATCTGGTGGATGAGGAGGGCGAGCAAATCTATTCCGGCACATCCCGGGAGCATCCCAAGGGGCGACAGGCGGTGAAGGAGACCAAAGGGACGATCATCTCTTATCAAGGACGACCGATACTGGCCGTCCGGACCTCAAACAGCGGAGGGTATACGGCAGATTCAGGTGAAGTTTTTGGTCTGCCCAAACCTTACCTGGTGGCGCAACCGGATCCCGAGAGCCTCAAGGGAAAGATGGCGCGATGGCAGAGGAAAATGACCCCGGCCCAGATCGAAGTCGCCCTGGCCGCCAAAGGACTTAAGGTCACTGGGCTGAAAGATGTTCAACCAGCCGTCAAAGGAACCTGTGGCCGAGTGATAAAAATGGGTCTGGTCTCGGCTAACGGCCCGGCGACCTACCGCACCAGGACCATCCTCAGCAGCGCCCTGAACCTACCGGAAATCCTTATAGACATCGAGCATCGGAATAATCAATTCATTTTCAGCGGCCACGGCCTGGGCCATGGTGTCGGCTACTCCCAGTGGGGCGGGGCCGCCCTGGGGGAAACTATGAACTATGAAGCCATCCTGAAATTCTATTATCCCGGCACGGCCCTGACGAAAATGTGGTAACGCGCCCGGCCGTCTCATCATCCCCCGCCCTTAGCTTATCCCCTCCGCCATTCAGATGTATACGACAATTAGAGGAAATCATGGGATTATCATCAACGTTGCCCGGTCCTGATACACCGTCTATAGTTCAATTCAAAAAAAGGTAAAGAAAGCTCTTGACATGTATAACGCAATGCGTCATAATGTCCTCAAGTTTGCGATGCATCATTAACCATCGTGGGCCCAAACTAATCTTACATCATTATTTAGGAGGCAATTACCCATGAATACTACAGACGGTTCCGTTGAAATCATCGCTCCCGTAGAATCCCGTTACTTCGTTATCAGGACGATTAGGAAAACAGCCGACACCTGCGCGGCAACAATGAAGGACTGCCACGAAAAATACGTGCAAAAAAGGCTTGATTCCGGCAAAGATTTCATTGAGGCCAGAGTCAACAAGGTAACCGGTCTGGTGGATAAGACGGTGGAAAAGATTCAGGGCGTCAAAAAAGACGCCGTTGAAGCGGCCGAAAAGGCCATCGGATCAGGTAAGGATTTCCTCAAAAAGCTCCCCTGTTATGAAAAACTGGAAGATAAGGTCAAGAGCGGCCTGGAAAACATCTCTCACCTGATCAACTTACCCAATAAACAAGACATCGACCGACTGAATGCCGCCGTTGAAGTCCTCAACAACAAGGTGGATGCACTGAACAAAAAACATATCGGATAGCTCAGATCAAAAGGTCTCTTTGATCCTCTTAAAACCATGGCCAAAATATAACCTAAGTTACCTGAAGCCTATTTCGGGGCTGATCATCAAGTGAGGAAGCTATGCGCCAGATAAGAAAATATCCCAACCGAAAGATGTACGATACTTCGGAAAAGAAGTACGTTACCCTAGATCAGGTGGCCGAGCTAATCAGGGCTGGCGAAGAAGTGAGAATAGTAGACAGCAAGACCGGTGATGACCTGACATCGGCGACTGTCTCCCAGATACTGGCCCGCGAAAAAAATACAAACCAGGAAGAGGTTCCGCCGGGTCTGCTGATTGGTCTACTCCAAAAAGGCCGGGGCGCCGTTAGCGAATACACTAAGAAATACTTTTCTCTGTGGCAGAGTGCGGTGACTATGGCCGAAGATGAGATCGATAAAGTGGTCGGTCGGCTGGTCAAAGATAAAGAGATATCCGAGTCTGAAGGTAAGACGTTGAAGGAAGACATTCTTGACCAGGCGGCGGGATTAAGAAAGTGGATTGGGGACAAGATCGATGAACAGATCAATGAAGTTTTCGGCAAGATGAACCTGGTTAGCCGCGACCAGATAACTGAGCTCACGAAAAAGATTGAAGCATTGACGGCCTTAGTGGAAGCCCTGGAAAAATCGCGGGCCGGGTCAGTCGAAACCAGCCTCCAGACGGTACATCCGGACTCAAACCAGGATTCCGAAGAGTCGGATGATCAAACAGATCACCTCCCGGAACGCCGGGCAGCTCTGATCTAGGGTTCTTACCCTCTTGGCATCACCTTGCAGTCTTTTTTGGCGCCTCCCACTGGATCGCCCCAACTTGCGCAACCGGCCATGGTTGAGCACCTTCCAACAAACGTGAACCGGACTCAGAGAACCGGGTGTCTCTGTGTCCGGTCCGGCCCACGGTTCAATTATTCCAGCGAAAGAGCTTTTCCGACCTGATCCGGAATTGTGCAAAAACAATCGGCGCAGAGACACAGGGCTTCAATTGTTTCAGCCCTGGCGACCCCGCGCCGAATGCGGTAAACATGCTAAATGAGACAGCGTTAGATATTGCCGGCCATAATCAAACCAAAGACCATGGCAAACAAAGCGAAGCTTTCAACAATACCAACTGCGGCAAAACACTTTCCGAAGATTTCGGGCTTCTTGGATGATGCGAGAATACCCGTGGCAGCGACTTTACCTTGGAATATAGCGGAAACCATAATACCCAAGCCGCAGAACAGACCGATTCCAAACAGAGCCAAGCCGGCTTCGGCTTTGACTTTGCCCAAGAGAACGAACATCAAAACGACACCGTAAATCGTCTGGGAAGACGGAGCAGCGGAAATACCGATAAACTTTCCGTGACCTTCTTCGACCTTAGCCATAACTCCGTGAGAGGCAGCACCGGCT
>JADFYC010000083.1:0-10824 GCA_015233295.1 Deltaproteobacteria bacterium
CATATCCTTGGGCGCTACTGTGGCCCAGGCGGACTGGATGGTTGTCCGGGAGGCCAGATTTGGCTTGATGGCCGCGATTATAGCCGGATTTGGCCGAGTTATTGCCGAGGTGGGGGCGGTCATGATGGTCGGCGGGAATATCTCCGGGTATACCCGCGTGATGACGACGGTGATCGCCCTGGATACGGCCCGGGGGGAGTTCGAGCTGGCCATTGCGGCTGGAATCATCCTGGTCACTATTTCCTTAGTGCTGAACCTGGGTCTTAATTTGGCTCAAGGAGGGATGCGTAAGTGACCGAAGTGGCCGAAGAGATTCTATCAGCGGTGGGAGTCAGTTTGAACAAGGGCGGAGTGGCGGTGCTTGAAGATGTATCCTTTTCTCTTGTGGCTGGTCACATCCATGCCATCATTGGGCCCAACGGGGCCGGCAAGACCAGCTTGCTGCGCCTGATCGGATTACTTGATCGCCTCGATCAGGGGCAAGTAATTTTTGGCGGACGGGCAGTTTCGCCCGATTGCCCGGATAGTCTGGCCGTCCGAAGGCAAATGGCCATGATCCACCAGTCGCCCATGATGTTCAATTCCAGCGTATATCATAATGTTTCTATTGGGTTAAAATTTCGCCGGACCCCTCGGGCCGAAATCGACCGGAAAGTGAACCGGGCATTTGACTTCGTGTCCTTGAGTGGGTTTGGCCCGCGGGCCGCCCGGACTCTCTCTGGGGGAGAAGCTCAACGGGTGGCGCTGGCCAGAGCCATCGCAGTTGAACCACTCGTACTCCTGGCGGATGAACCCACAGCCAATCTGGACCCCAGAAATACCCTGGTCATAGAAGATCTCATCAGACGTCTGAACCGGGAGCGGCAGGTCAGTGTGGTGATGGTGACACATGACTTGGGGCAGGCAGAACGGTTGGCCCATGAGGTCACCTTCATGGCCCATGGCCGGGTGGTGGAAACCGGCTCGACCGATCAGGTCATGAATTTTCCCCGGCATGATTTGACCAGAACCTTCTTAAATCGCGGCCTGGTCCTGTGAATCACAGACTTCCGAAATTGTTATCTTACCTTCTTCGTTCAGCGGTTTAAAAGGCATAACGCCGAGGATACCGAGAGAGCAAAAGAGAGGGTGCAAGGGGTTCAGATATGCCTATACGCAAGATTGGCGCGATTGGTAAAACATACCGCCATATTGACCGATATTCGGCGATCATCGGGGTATTCCTCAAGTACGGTTTCGGGGATCTGGTGGCCAAGTTGAACCTGTCTCGGTACCTGGAGATGGGGAAAAGCCTGATTATGAAAACAGACCAGCATCCGCCCAAGAGCCAGTCTCGGGCAGAACGGGTGCGGCTGGCCTTTGAGGAGCTGGGTCCCACTTTTATTAAGTTTGGTCAAATAATGAGCACCAGGCCGGACCTGATCCCCGCGGAGTTCATCACGGAACTCACTCGCCTGCAAGACACTGTGCCTCCTTTTGAGCCGGAGGCGGCCACAGCCATCATTCTATCTGAATTGAAGCGGACACCGGAAGAGGTTTTCGACCTTTTTCAGGACACGCCTTTCGCCTCGGCGTCAATTGCTCAAGTACATCGAGCCGTGTTGCCCGAGGGAGAGGAAGTGGCCGTGAAAATCCAGAGGCCCGAGATAAAGAAGTTGATTGAGACCGACCTGGAGATCATGCTGCACCTGGCCTCGCTGGCTGAGCGGTACATTGAAGGTTGGGAGGCCATCCATCCCGTGGGGATGGTCAAAGAATTCAGCCGAGCCATCATCAAGGAGCTTGACTTCACTCTAGAGGCCGTCAACATTGATCGAATGGCTTTTTATTTCCAGGACGATTTTACCTGCTACGTGCCCAAGGTCTATCGGGAACTGAGCACGGATAAAATACTGGTGATGGAGTTGGTCCACGGTGTAAAGGTTTCGGAATTGCCGCCGGATGAAGAGGAGGGCTATGACCGGCGGGAGATCGCGGCCCGTGGCGCCGACCTGATTATGCGGCAAATTTTCGAGCATGGCCTGTTCCATGGGGACCCGCATCCGGGGAATATCTTCATTTTGGAAGGCAATGTGGTCTGCTTTATCGACTATGGTCAGATGGGCAGCCTGGGCCAGGATTTTAGGGAGAATTTTGGTGAGATGATGGTGGCCGTGGTGGAGCAGGACTCGCCCAAGACAGCTCGTTGCTTGCTAAAACTAACCGAAAAGGAATATGTCGCGGACTTTGCCGCGTTAGAAAGAGATGTCCGGGACATTATCGGGCGGTATTTCCATCCGCCGGTGACTCAAAAGATCATTGGGCCGGTATTTAATCGGCTGATCCATCTGCTCATTGACCATGGACTGACGTTGAAGGCCGATTTTCATCTGCTGATTAAGGCGATAGTCACGATTGAAGGCGTGGCCCGGCAACTGTGTCCGGATTTTGACATGATGAGCCGTCTCAGACCGTTTGCCGCCCATCTGGTGGCCCAACGGATGAGTCCGGCGCGGATTACCGCCGACTTGGCCGATACGTCGCTGGACCTGATGCGTTTGCTGGCCGAGTTACCATCTCAGGCCAGGGATATCATCGCCCAATTGCGCAGCGGCCGGATGAGCATCACCTATAATCATCAGGGCCTGGAACCGTTAATGGAGACTCATGACCGCATGTCGACGCGGGTGTCCTTTGCCATTGTCTTGGCCGCCATTATCATCAGCTCATCATTGATCATTCTGGCCGAATTGCCGCCGCTTGTCCACGGCATCCCGGTGATTGGCTTGATCGGTTTCAGTGTAGCCGGTGTCATCGGTTTTTGGCTCTTGATCAGCATTATGAGAAGGGGCAAATTGTAACCTGAAGATCTCCAGCCGGGAATCGGAACAACGGCAGATTTGTCCGATTTGTTTCCCTCTCGGCAGATCTTTTGGGATTGTTATCTCTTCAGTTCTACCAATACGTTATGTCCGTTGGTAGTTCCTATATTTTCCGCTGCGTGTGACCCCGCCTCTATCCACAATGTTTGTCCGGCCTTGGCATCAAATTCAACGGTCTGCCCATCAGGAAGGGTTAATCTAAACTTGGCGTCGTTTATCACAGACACGACATGGTTGTTCGGATGATTATGCATCGGTGCTTTTTCGTCGGGTTTCAACCGAACCTCCAGCACTCTTACCTGATCATTTTCCATGAGAAGTTTGTAAACATCTCCGGCTGCTTGCAGAACATCAGGTATTTGCTCCATATGGATTCTTCCTTTTTGTTACTTGGAGCTAGACCCCAAGAGGGGCCTGGCTCTTTTTATTTACCCGGCACCGGTGACGGATCACATGCAACCCATTGAACTGTAGATGTATCCAGTTGGGCTTGGGCCGGCTTGGCGCTTTCCAGGGTCAGGGCGGCCGCGTTTTTTTCGTAAAATGTGGTCGGCTCATAGGTCCAGCCAGTGGCCAACCGCGCTTCTTCGCTTTTCAACGTGGAGTAGAGATGTCTGCCCACAACAGGCGCTAATATCCTTGTTTTCCATCCGAACGTCTTATAGATGTCTTTCAGGAGAACCTTCATTTCCTTGACCAGGCGGGGATCATCCCGGTACCATTTCTTCATGGCCCAGACTGCGCCGGCATAGGAACTTCGGAGCGGTTTCATCTCTCGGGCGATGCGGTTTTGAACGCGTTTATCAGGGTGGTTATGGTACCGTTTCCATCCCTTCAGCATTGATCTGATCAGCCGGACCAGGCTGGGCCCATTTACCTCAAAGTCGCGGCGGAAAGCACTGATGAGCAGGTCTTCTTCCTGACCGTCATGAATATTCTTGTGCCGATAGTTGAAACGATACTGGCCGTGAGCGTCCGCCGTTGGGAATTCCGACTCGGGTAGGAGAGTTCCGTCCTGGACATGTTGAGCATGGAGTGGGGTCCCCGGATTCGGCGTGTAAAGCATAAACTGGTGGAAGTCCGTGCCGTGACTGATGGCGTAGTCGATAATTTGATCGATGTTTTCGGGGGTGTGATCTTCTAAGCCGATGATCGTTGAACCGAGAACTCGAATTCCATGCGACTGCAGGTGCTGCACCAGAGAGTGGGTATCAACCCCGTTTAGCTTGCGGTAGTTGCTGTCCTCTCCTTCGAGACCCATCCAAACCCAGCAGATTCCCAGCCCGACCAGTTGTTCGATGGTATAGGATTGCATCACCCGGGCTGAGCTGAATACGTTCAGTGACCAGCTTTTGTTGTTCTCTTGCATCAATTCGAGCAGCCGGAGCGCCCGCTTCCGATGGAGGAGGAAATTTTCATCAAGGATGAAGAAGGAGTCGGCCTGAAGTTTCTCCTCGAGTTGACACATGACCGAAAAGAGTTCATCGCCGGTCTCATAGAAGTTGATGAAATTGCCTTTTCCGCCGAATAGGGCGGAAGTGGAACAAAAGTTACATCCAACAGGACAGCCGACGGACGGAACCAGAATGGCGGCCGTATCCCCCGGTTTGGCCGGGAGGGTGTAGCCCATGATCCGGGTGCCGATGGCCGAATACGTCATCGGATGTTTGATCGGGGCCTTTTCGTCTTCCCCCAGGAACTTCCGAAACCAACTGATCCCTTCACCTTTGACGATATGATCCGCATCGATGGTTTCATGGATGCCGGTCTTATTGGCAATGTGTCCACCGACGACAATCGTTGCTTTCGGCTGGTACTGCCTGACCAGCTCGCACATCTTCTTCACTTTGTCCACGTTCACGATGATGGAGCTTATGCCCACGATGTCGTAAGAGTTGTGACTGATCTCCTCCACGAACCGGTCCAGCGTGGGGTAATCAAGCAGGGTGCAAGGAGCGTTGATGTTGGATTGAATAAGCATCAGGCCAAAGGAACGATGGAACATCCGTAGAGAAAAGCCGCCTTGAACCCGGGTCACCTGATTATGGTAAAGCTCCATCGGGTTTATTTTGCGGCTGCCGTATTCATCATCTTGAGCATATGGTCCAAAAACGCTGGATAGTAATACCTTGGCGCGGGATTTAAGCGGATGCGCCGGGTGACTCGTAGCCATTCTTTATCTCCTGAATTTTCATTGACTCGACTTGGGGTAAGCGACTCGAACCGATTGATAAAGGCTGTCTCAGCCGGATGTCTTCGATTATCGCGATATGCAAAAACGAACAAGGATTATTTTTTTTGCCTTTTCGTGGGGAAGAAGAGGTTGACCCAAAAACTGGAATTAATCAAAACCAAGTTAATTCAATTTAACTTGGTCGAATTCATGAATCTGCCGGGAGAAGTAAATCTGGGACGGAGCCCGGCCGCCACCCAGAGTTATGGCGGGAATGTTGGCGTTAGACCGTAACCCCGTGTAAAGCAACCAATAATTGATATATCCAGATGTGTTGGAAGAGTTGGAATAGTAAACGATGGATCGAGGGAGAAGAGATATGTTGATATTATACCTGAAGTATATTGAGGCAAGAGCAATATAGGCTTTCCAAATGAGATACCTGAGGCTGAAACCTGAGGTATGAAAAATTTAGCCGTTTGAAGCGGCTTTAAACCGCGAGTCACCCATGGCGGTCGGGGAACTTCAATATCATCATTATAAACTATTAGACAATAAAAGTCACGTACAAAAATGACGTGCGTCATTCAAACGCCATATAAATTTGGTGCTGCGTCATGCCATCTTAGAGAAAATGCTATGCGTATTCCGTCAAGCTCCGTAAAAAGATATCTTGTGTTACCGGGACAGGGCTTGTCTGACTTTTAACAGGAGAAGGTGCGGCGTCACCGGCTTTGAGATAAAGCCCAGGCCTTCTTTTATTATCCCTGTTTTTTGAAGAATATCATCCGTGTAACCGCTGGAGAAAACGGCTTGGATATCTCCTTTGACTTTTTTGATTTCCTCATAAGCTTCTTTGCCGTTTTTTTTCGGCATGACCACATCAAAGATAAGAAGATCTATTTTGTCTTTATTATCCATGAACTTGTTGATCGCATCCTGTCCATCCTCCGCCTCGATCACGGTGTATCCGTGTCTTTCAAGGATAACCTTCATGATGTCTCTGACTGCGGTATCGTCCTCTGCCACCAGAATTGTTTCAGCCCCCCCGACAGGGAGGGCGGCGCGTCCGGGAATGTCGGCACCCTCAATTTTAACTTCGACGAGTTCCAGATAGACTTTGAATGTCGTCCCTAGTCCAGGTTCACTGTATACATTGATCACCCCGTTATGTTGCTTGATGATCCCGTACACGATGGCCAGACCAAGCCCTGTCCCCCGGCCGGTCTCTTTGGTCGTAAAAAAAGGCTCGAAGATTCTTTGCTTCGTCTCCTCATTCATGCCCTCACCCGTATCTGAGACTGAAATGACCGCATATGACCCGGGCGTTATGCTGTCATATGATCCAATGACCTCTTTCCCTATATAGAGTCGATCTGTCTTAATGGTGAAAGCGCCTCCCTGGGGCATGGCGTCCCGGGCATTGGCCGCCAGGTTCATCAGGACCTGCTCAATTTGGCCGCTGTCGGCCATGACGGTCAACCGTTCATTGGCCAGGACTGTTTTTAATTCCACATCCTCACCAATAACCCGTAGAAGAAATTTGTCTACCCTCTTTACGATTTCGTTGAGATCCACCGGCCTGGGGCTGATTGCCCGCTTCCGGCTGAAGGCCAGAAGACTTTGGGTCAGATTTGCCGCGCGCTCCGATGCAGACAGAATGATATCCACATAACCCCTCAAGGGATCTCGTTCACCCAGTTCCTGTCTCGTGAGCTGTCCATACCCGACTATGGCGGTCAATACGTTGTTGAAGTCATGGGCCACACCTCCGGCAAAAGTCCCGATGGCCTCCATTTTTTGGGCCTGCCGGAGTTGTTGTTCCAGTCTGGCTTGTTCTTCTTCCATCCGCTTCCGCTCAGTGATGTCGGTGAACATCCCAAAAGAACCGATGAACTGGTGGCCAGCATCAAAAATCGGCGTGGCTGAAACCAAGGTCCACACCACCTGCCCGTTTTTGCACAGGAACCGGCGTTCATATTGCTCTGCCAGACCTTGACGCCGGGCCTCCATCTTCCTGGCGTGATCGGGAAGCTCCTCTTCAAGAATGAATGATGCAAAGTCGCGGCCGAGCATTTCGGCCATCTGAAAGTCGAGCATCTCGGCCATTCGAGGATTGGCAAATGTGATCCTGACTTTCTCATCTAAGGCCAGGATTCCCTCATTGGTTGTGTCCACGATCCGGCGGTATCTTTGTTCACTTTCGCGCAGGGCTTTTTCGGCCAATTTACGGTCGGCCCGGGCCCGCAACGACGAAATCCCGAAGGCCAGGTCGTGGGCCAACTCCATCAGCAGTTCCACCTCTTTCGGATGAAAGGCATCAGGTTTCGAGGCATAAATCATCAGAGCTCCAACCACCTGATCTCCATCATATAACGGCAAAACAACGGACGATCCATAACCGCGCCGGATGGCTTCCTCCCGCCAGGGACTGAAATCGGGGTCGGTTCGAATGTCTGAGGCTATCTGGGGCCGGCCGGAACGAATAGCCCGCCCCGTTGGGCCTCGTCCGCGCTCCGTGTCCGCCCAAGTAAGGTTGACGGTGTCCAGGTAGCTGATATCCAGGCCGCTTGCGGCCATCGGCCGGATACCTTTGGCGTCATCCTGCTCGACGAAACCAACCCAGGCCAGCAGGTAACCGCCAATTTCGACCACGATGCGGCAGATCTCCTGCAAAAGAGCTGTTTCTTCTGTGGCGTGTATGACGGTCTGATTCCCTTCGCTAAGTATTTTAAGCATCCGGTTAGCCTGGTGTAAGTCTTCCTCTGCCCGTTTGCGTTCGGCGATTTCTAATTGCAGCGTGGCATTGGCCGCCCTGAGATCCGCTGTCCGAGCCGCCACCCTCTCTTCCAGATGCCGGTTGGCCGCCTGGAGTTCCTTTCCTAGATGATTGACCGTGACATGCGTCCTGACCCGGGCCAGAAGTTCTTCCGGCGCAATTGGCTTGATCAGATAATCCACCGCCCCAAGCCCAAACCCAGTTACTTTATCAAATGTTTCCGTTAGGGCCGAGAGAAAGATGACGGGAATGCCGCGGGTGGCTTCCTGGGCTTTGAGTCGGCGACAGGTCTCATAGCCATCGATCCCCGGCATCAGAATGTCAAGCAGGATCAGATCCGGCATGACCAGCGCCGCCCGCTGCACCGCCTTCTCTCCGCTCGTGGCGACCGAGACCTGATACCCGGCCTGCTCCAGTGCCGTTCTGACCATGCTAATCGCGGATAGAGCATCATCCACCACCAAGATCGTCCCTTTGTTGTCCATGTGCAATTCCTTATTCCTCTTTTCCCAATCCATCGAGAAAAGTTATAATTCCGTCTTCATCATAGCGCTCGGCATACCGGCGGATGAGATTACAAAAATGGGCGTAGACAGTGTCGCTTGACTTCAGCTCGGTCAGCCGCCTGTCAAGGTCGCCAAAATTTCCCAGCGCAACCGTTTGACGAATCGCCTCAAGAATGTGTGCCGGTGGTACCTTGACTGAAGCCGTGGCCTCTTCAGCCATGATCAGATCTGCCGTCGATCTCCCCGATGGGGCTGTTTCCCACACTATCTGGAGATGTGACTGGATTTTCTCCAGCAGTTGCTTGATCTGAATCGGTTTAAGGGCAAAATCATCACAAGCAGCCACAAACGCGTCCTTGTGAACACTGTCGGAAACCGTGGCCGAGACGCCGACAATCCGGGTTTGATTCAATTCGTAGTGTTGCCTCATTTCTCTAGCCGCTTCCAACCCATCTTGCACGGGCATGACCAAATCCAACAGCACCATATCCGGTCTTCGCTCCAAAGCCCGACGCACCGCCTCCCGCCCGTTTTCCGCTGTTGTAATCTCAAACCCCAACGGCTCCAGCATGGACACCAGCATCGAGGTATTGGTGATGTTGTCATCGACCACCAGAATGCTCTTTCGTGGCCCTTGATATCCCAGAACGACCTGTTCCGCCGGCTTGGCTGAAAGTTCGGTCTCCACCGCGGGCGGCAAGGCCACCTCCATCGAAAAGGTGCTTCCCCGGCCCGGTTCGCTTTCCACTTCTATCTTACCTTGCATTAAGGCCACCAGTCGTTGGGTTATGGCCAACCCTAAGCCGCTCCCCTCACCGGTCTGACCGCCAGCCGGCAGTTGGGTAAACGGTTCAAAGATCACTTTCAATTTGTCTGGGGCAATGCCTATTCCGGTATCCTTCACCTCACACCGAAACAATCCGGAGTTGGCCTGGTCATAATCCACCCGCAAAATAACCCCGCCCCGATGCGTGTATTTGACGGCGTTGCCCAACAGGTTGAGCAGGACCTGTTTGAGCTTGCGTTCATCACCCCGGACGTATTCCGGAAGCGGGGTAATGGTATTATAATGAATGGTTAGATCCTTTTCTTCAGCCTTGATTCTGGCGATATTTAAGACCTGACGAAGAACTGCCGGCAAATTGAACGGGGCCTCTTCTGTTTCCATCTTCTGCGCCTCGATTTTGCTCAGGTCAAGGATGTCGTTGATTAGTGTGAGCAGATGCTCGCCGCTATCGTGCATGATGTCCAGGTAATGCCTTTGGACTTCCGTCAGGTTGTCCTGACGTTTTAGTATCTGAGCGTAACCCAGAATGGCATTGAGCGGTGTGCGGAGTTCGTGGCTCATGCTGGACAGGAAGGTACTCTTGGCCTGGTTGGCCACTTCGGCCTTTTCCTTGGCGACGATCACTTCGGCCGTTCGTTCTCCAACCAGTTCTTCTAGATGATCCCGATGCTTTTTTAATTCTTCCTCTGCCCACTTGCGTTCGGTGATGTCTCGGGCCACTACGGTGACACCGGCAAATCCCCCCAAGGCGTCCTTGCGCATCGAAATCTTAGCACTGTACCACCTGATCTTACCTGCCACTTCCATATAATAGTCGAGTTGCTGCACGGCGCCGGAATCTATCACGGCCTCGATCGCCTTAGCAAACGGCTTGGTAATGTGGGTCGGCAGAATTTCTTGAAAAGATTTATCCAGGAACACGGCTGGAGGCACATACAGATCGTGGATGTCCGTCGGTTGGAAGTAATCGCGGAATATGCCGTCCTTGTCTAATACAAATACTAGATCGTCCATCGAGGCCAGGGTTGAGCGCAGTTTTTCTTCGCTCTCCTGCAGGTCTCTGAGGAACAAGAGACTGCTGAGCCCATCGGCCACCCGGCGACCGATTTCTTTGAAGAGTCTCACCTCTTCCTCCATCCAAAGGCGTGGATAGGAGCATTGGTGCATCCCGAATATCCAGGCCTTCCCCACCTTAGGGTGAATGGCTGTGAACATCTGGGCTAGAACACCGAATTGCTCGGCGCTAGCCTGGTTTACCGGTCTTTCCGTGTGTTGCGTATAGGTTACCGGATTCTCAGAAGCCAGACATTCCCGGATATCTTGTGCCATGCTTGGCGGCATCGGTATTTCCATATTCAAGGCCGCGGCTCCAGGATACCCAGGTCTGGTGTACTCGACCGGAACCCGAAATGTGGGAGAATCCGGATCGCCCGGATAAAAGAGCCAGACGCGGTCACAGTCGAAGATCGAATACACTGTTTTTATAACATCCCACAGCATTTGTTCGACGTTGCCGGCCCGCCGGATGGCCCGATCGATCCGCCCCAGTCTTTCCAGAAAATGCAGGTGGGCCAGGCGTCCCTCTTCCGCCTTCTTGCGCTCGGTGATGTCCTGTCCGACTGCAATGATCCCGGTGGGTCGACCTTGGGTGTCGAGGTCACGATTGACATTCCATACCAGAATCCGCTCACCGCCGTCTCGCACCCTGACCGGGTTTT
>JADFYC010000083.1:10834-11374 GCA_015233295.1 Deltaproteobacteria bacterium
GCCCGGAAAATGATTTTATGTATTTTCCTATTCAATTCTCTGGTTACCCTGCCAATACCCTTTTGATTTCGGCGGCAACTACGTCTCGGATGGCCTCCGGAATGAATAACTCAAGATACTTCTCACCCAACACCTCTTCTCGTTTGCAGCCGTAGAGACGTTCTGCTTCCGGATTGAATTCAAGGATACGACCGTCTGGAGAGAGGTAGAGGATGACACTCAATGTGGTTTGAACGAGGGATCGGAATTGTTCTTCACTTTCCCGCAAAGCCTTCTCCGCCTGTTTGCGATCGGCGATGTTTATCTTGAGTTCCTCTACTTTATTTTCTAAAGACTGATATAAGGCTATAAGATTAGTCCGCATTTCATTGATGGAAAAGACCACCTGGTCCAGTTCGTCTTCTTTGGAACTCCGGCGTAATCCGCGGTCTATCATAAGAGGTGTGTCTGTGCGGTTGATATCCAGATACCTGGCGTAAACAGCGATGGTGTGAAGATGCCGGCCGACCAAAAAATAAAATAGAAAGAAAATAAACATGG
>JADFYC010000084.1 GCA_015233295.1 Deltaproteobacteria bacterium
CTGGAAGCATTTGAGGACGAAATCATCAAGTACGATCTGGTCGTCACCTTCAACGGGGCGCGTTTTGATCTGCCTTGTATCAAGTCGTGCTTTAGACACGTGGACTTGCCCCAGGGGCATCTGGACCTGATGTACCTGTATAAAAGGTTGGGCTACTCCGGCGGGCTAAAACGGATTGAGCAACACCTGGGCCTGGCCAGGCCGGCGACCGTGGCCGGAATGGATGGCTTTCAGGCGGTCATACTGTGGGAGGCTTATCAGCGCGGTGATGCCGCGGCCTTAGACACGCTGGTCGCCTACAATCGGGAAGATACTGTAAATCTGGAGTACCTGAGCCAAAAGGGAGTGTCCCTGGCCCGGCGCAACCTGCATCCTCGTCTTTGGGAAGTGGAATAAATGCCACATCGACCTTAAGTTAAATTCAATCCGCAGATTGCGCCGATTTGCGCAGATTAGGGCCCAAATAGGTCTGTGGGGCTTTTCCATCTGCGTTCATCTGCGAAATCTGCGGATACATTTCCGATAGTTAATTAATAGACTCGTCGAACTCAGGATAAGTTGGTTTAGGCCCCAGGGCCCGGCGGATGGCCTCGGCCAATTCCTGTTTTTTCAATGGCTTCAGGATGTACTCCCGGACCCCGATGGCTCTGGCTTTCTCCGGCGTGATCAGACTGCTGAAACCGGTGCATAGGATGATGGGCAGATCGGGCCGAATCTGGATCATCTCCGCGATCAGCTCGGCGCCGGTCATGTGAGGCATGGTCTGATCAGTAATGACCAGGTCAAAGGAGTCGGGATGGGCCCGGAATAAATCCATGGCGTCTAAGCTGCTGCACACGGCTTCCACCCGGTAACCGAGCCTTTCGAGCACCTGTTTTCCAATCTTGACCAATTCATTTTCATCATCAACAAAGAGGATGCTTTCTGAACCCATGGGCGCCACGGAATCAGCATCAGCCACCACTTCCGCCGGCTTATCCGCGGTAGGCAGAAGAACGGCAAACGTGGTCCCCAGACCCACCTCACTTTTCGCCTTAACCATGCCCCCATGGCTCTTGACAATCCCATGGACCACGGCCAGGCCCATACCGGTGCCGCCTTCTTTCTTCTTGGTGGAAAAAAATGGTTCAAAAATACGGTCAAGAATACCGGAGTCCACGCCCTCTCCTGAGTCGCTCACGGTTAACTCGAGATAAGATCCAGGGCTCAAGTCGGGGTAAAGGGCCGCTTCGGATTGGCCCAGGTAGACCTCGTCGAGGTTTACTTTGAGGATGCCGCCGGTGGGCATGGCCTGGGCCGAATTGGTGCAGAGGTTCATCAGGACCTGGTGAATTTGAGTCGGATCTGCTTCCACTACGGCTTCGGTGGCGCCGATTTCACCTTGAATGTCAATGGTGGCCGGAAGCGATGCCCGGAGCAGTTTGAGCGCTTCTTTGATGATTAAGCCAATCCGGAGTGGTTTCCGTTCTTGATCGGCCTGACGGCTGAAAGTTAAGATCTGCCGGATCAGGTCTCTGGCCCGGTCACAAGCCTTGATCACCTCTTCGAGATCTTCGGGATTAACCTGGCTTTCCCTGGCGTCGTCTAGAGCCATCTCCGTATATCCGAAAATTGCCCCCAAGATGTTATTGAAGTCGTGGGCAATGCCTCCCGCCAGGGTACCGATGGCTTTCATTTTCTGGGCTTGAACCAGTTGCGTTTTCAGCGCCTTTTCTAGGCTGACATCAACCACGAAGCTCAAGACAGCCGGAGCCCCTCGATGATCAATGATAGTCGACCAGATGACCGTATCTAAACGGTCACCATCCTTTTTCACCCAACCCACGTCGTACGATGGGGGAATGAATCTGCCGGCCTGCCTGTCTATCTGCCGTTGCCGGAACATATCTCTGTCTTCGGGAACATACATGGCCTCCACCGGCAGGCCGATAATCTCCTCGCCGCGAGTGTAACCTAACATCTTGACCAACGCCGGATTAACATAAGTAAAACGGCCTTGTTGGGCGATCCGGATACCGATGGGCGACGATTCAATGATGAGCCGGTTTTGTTCCTCAGACTCCCTGGCCGCCTGTTCCGCCGCCCGGCGTGCGGTGATATCGATGCCTACGAAGAAAATGAAGTCCGCCTGCCCATCGGGCTTAACCACCCGGTTGCCGTGCCATTCAATCAAGAATTCCCGGCCGTCTCGGGCCAGGACGCGGTTTTCATAGGTTACGGAATCATTAGACGCGAGCACTCGTTTGAATAGACAAGACAGGGCCTCTCGGTCTCCTTCGGGCACAAAACCGGACAGGTAATCCATCCCGACCACTTTTTCCATGGTGTAACCCAGCTCCTGGAGCATGAGTTTGTTCATCATGATGGTCTGGCCGGCGGCATCGATAGCTACAAAAAAAGTCGGAGAATTTTGGATGATGGTGGCGGTAAAGTCCTTTTCTTTTCGCAACTCATTTTCTATCTGCAACCGTTCGGCTATCTCCAGACTCAACTCCTGGTTAGCCTTGGCGATATCCGCGGTTCTTTCCAAAACGCGCAACTCCAATTCGTCATACGACTTGCGCAGCTTTCTTTCCGTCTCCCACCGCTCATTGATTTCTATCAACAGTTGCTGATACAATTGCCGGTACTTGTTTAATCCGATATATGTGGCGATAACCGCGACTACAGCACTGAAAATGATCGTGATAAGATTTGACTCCCACAGTGTAATCCCGGGACAAATCACCCGCTTCAACCATTGAAAGCCCAGCATGGCAACCAGGGTCACCAGCCCCACCTCAGCCAGGGTGAAGGTAGTATAGCTTTGATCACCGCTATCTTTGTCGTATTTCATGGGAATCATTCTCATTTTACCAAGTATTCAATCAACCGACTTCGATCAAAAAATGCTTTAACGTCCTCAATCGAAATCTCTCGTTCCCTGTTCTGCCTTCTACTCAAAAGCCGATATTATCGATTTTAGCTCTGTGGCGCAACACCTGATTTCAATTTGAGTTAAGGGCCCGGTTGATGGCCTCGACCAGTTCTTTTTTTCTCAAGGGTTTCAAAATAAACTCCCTGGCCCCGGCCGCCTTGGCCGTTTCCGCGGAGACTCGCCCAGAGAAACCGGTGCAGATGATGATGGGCATGGCCGGTCTAATATTCAGAACTTCTTTAGTCAGATCTAGTCCTGTCAGCCCGGGCATGGTCTGGTCGGTGATGATCAGGTCGAAGATGTCGGGCCGGCGGCGAAATATCTCCAGAGCCTCAATGCTGCTGTTGCAGGTAACCACCTGGAAGCCCTGTCGTTGCAACATTTGCTTCCCGACCTTGGTTAAAATGGCCTCATCGTCAACCAACAAAATCGTTCCGGACCCCGTTGGGACGGTCTCGGTCGCCTCTCCCGTCTGGAGAATCTCTTTTTGTATCTTCGGCAACATAATGGCTACAGAAGTTCCTTTGCCCGATTCGCTTTTGACATCCACTGCCCCGCCATGGCCTTTGATAATCCCGTGGACGACGGACAGACCCAACCCGGTCCCTTCACCCTTTTTCTTGGTAGTGAAAAACGGGTCAAAGATTTTATCCAGGGTCTCCTGGCTCATCCCGGTTCCGGTGTCACTGACCACCAGTTTGAGGTAGGGGCCTGACTTCAACCCCGGATACCTGGTCAGGAATTTTTGATCAATATTTACCGCAAGCAGTTTGACTCCCAATACACCACCGTCGGGCATGGCGTGTAAGGCATTGGTACACAGATTCATCATCACCTGGTGGATCTGGGTGGGATCGGCCATGACCACGGCCTCTGAATCGGTTATTTCCTGCTTGATTTCGATAGTCGTGGGCAGCGAAGCCCGAAGTAATTTGAGTGATTCCTTGACAATCAAACTAATCCGGATAGGATGCTTTTCCTGTTCGGCCTGACGGCTAAACGTTAGTATCTGCCTGACTAATTCCCTGGCCCGCTGGCTGGCTCGGAGGACTTCGTCCAGATTCACCGGATCCACTTCGCCCACTCGGGCATCGTCTCGGGCCATCTCGGCGTACCCGATGATAGCTCCTAAAATGTTATTGAAGTCATGCGCAATTCCTCCGGCCAGGGTGCCGATGGAGTCCATTTTTTGGGCCTGGCGGAGATGCTTTTCCATCTGGACTTCGTTGGTGACGTCTCGCATTAAAGCGACAAAATTAGCAATTGTCCCGGCCTCATCTTTGACCGGGGAAACGGCTGTGGCCAGGTCGACCGTTTCGCCGTCCGGTCCTATGAATTGCAGCCGTTCTTTCCAGGTCTCGCCTTTGATCCCGGCGTCACGCGCTGATTGGTAAAAACTCTGATCAGATTGATCCCTATTGATCATAGAAAAAAAATCACGGTTCATGACCTCTTCCCGGCTGCGCCCGAAAAGAGTTAAAAAGACGGAATTGACATAATGAATGTTTCCCAACGCGTTGGTAATTACCACACTTTGGTCGGACTGGTTGATCGCCTCCGACAGGAGATTAAGCTCCCGCTGGGCGAAAATCCGGGCTAATCGAGCCGCCAGGTTATCAGCCATCCGCTCCAGGAAAGAGATGATTTGAGTGGTGAACATCAAGGGACGCGGGTCGCCCAGTTGCAGCAAACCAAAGGTCATCTCTCCCGTTCTCAACGGAATCATGGCCACGGAATGATAATCTTCCTTAAAGCAACAGTTCCGGGTCCACACCCCGCGGTTGGTTTGTTCGACCGAGGCCAGGAGTTCGGGCAGGTTATTCGTCCAGAAGCTGCCATTATCAGTGAAAAAGAGCTGGTAGAAGTCCAACCGGCCCCGGATGACATTTCCACACATACAGTCCAAAATAGGATTCCCATCCGGGTCGCGACGGAGCCGGCCGTCCCGGTTCCGGGTGCCCAGTCCATGTTGATACTTTCTAAACGCCTCAGACATACCTTGGGTGTGAAAATAGGGGAAGTCCTCGTCGTCTTCCAGGCGGACGCCAACCATCTGACATCCAGAGAATTCTGTGAACAGTTCGGCGACTCCGCCCACCAGGTCCTGAAGAAGATTAGTAGAATTGACAAATCTGAGCAACTTGACGGCGAATTCCCTTTCCCGGTCGAGGTCCTTCTGACTGGTCACATCTTTGCTCACGACCAGGACACCGGCCGCCCGGCCATCCTTTTCTCTGAGCGGGCTGTAGGACACTTGTAACTGCCGCTTGCCCAATTTTCCGGCGTCCCGGACCGCCTCGTACACGACCTCCTTGCCCTGTAAACAGATGTCCAGATTGGGTTTGACTGTAGATTCGAACTCCTGCAATACCTCCGAAACGGTATGGCCTATGACCTGGTCTTTTCGTCGCCCCAGATACCTTAGATACGCGCTGTTAGCCATATGGTAAACATAGTTGTTATCCAAAATAGCAATCAGGTCGCCGGAGCTTTCCACGGCGCGTTCATACAGCCGCAACGTACGGTGATTCCTATGTAATGTTTCTTCTCTCTGTTTCCGTATAGTAACGTTGTCGACGACGGCCCGTGTGCCGCCATAGCTATCTGTTCCGTCAACAAGCTGGGGGTTACTCTCGTCCTTGGCTATGATCCGGCCTGTTGCCGGCGGGTCCTTGCCGTATTCACGTTCAGGAGAAGAGGTTCCAGGCCAGGCCGAGCAAAACCCCACCTCCATTCGGTCAAAGACCCGGTTCAGACTATCCAGACACCGGTCCAGTTCAGATGGCTCAAAATCGGCCTGTCGAAGCAGAACCACATAGCTTTGTCGAACATATTTGAACAGGCCTAGCCATACCCCCAGAGTCACGTCCCGGTGCTTCAGTGTCTCGATACGGCAAAATTCCGCCACCAGATCGTGATCAAAGTTGGTATCCGGGGTTAGTGCAGGAATATCGCCTATAGCATTTAGGTAGATAAGCAATAACCGCGACAATTCGGAGACTGTTGGGCCCCAGTCCTCCGGCAAGCTAAAGGTACCCCTGTTGGAGCCATGCTGCCGGGCATAATCCATCACCCGGTTCAGCAACCATTCTTCGTGTGCCGCCACCAGGTCGATCAATCTCTTCACCAATTACTCCTTACTCAATTACTCCACCAGTTCCGGGCCGAGGAGGTTGTTTGGCCGCCGCATCAAATATAGCCTTAGCGTGACACTACGACCGGGCTCAATTATTCAGCTTTGGGATTGCCCCAAGACCGCAGCAAACTCTTTGAGACTCCCAACCACTACAGCCTGTTCGAGCAGGGTCTCAAGTCGGCCCAGGTCAACTAGTTCATTTGTGGCGTCAATGACTTCCGGAGGCACGTAACTGAATCGAAATTTTGAGATATTGACCACATCTTCTCGGGATTTTTCCAACCCACCCTGCTGAACGCCTGCCCTAAATATATCCTGGCCGGCGACAGTATCGGCTAAGTCGAAATTTAACATGGCCACAACCTCCTCTCTGGTCAGGTGACGAAATCTTTTGATCAAGAACAAGGCCAGGAGATCGACCCAATGTTGTTGAATTAAAGGAACGACGTTAAGATTTCTCGCTTCGCTCGAAATGACAACGAGGTGGACTATCTGGAATGACGATATAAATTTGTCATTCCGAGCGAAGCGAGGAATCTTAACACATACGAAGATGGCCAGGCCGCACCTTTAATTCAACAGCATTGGGAGATCGACCTGGGCGGGGAATTGCTCCTAAGGATAGAGATCCCGGACCAAGTCACCCCAGGCGCGCACTTTCCGGCTTAATTCATCTTTGTCCATGTTCATTGGACAGGTATAAGGAACTAGCGCCACCAGCCGGGGATCGAGAGCCAATAGTTGCTCTTCGGTATAATCTTCCAGTATGATCTCTCTTAATCGTCCTATGATCTGATACTGACCACTACTGTCGGAAATGTCAAGAGGTAATGCGGATAGAGCGAAAGATCGTTCGGTAAAGATGATGGCCGGGAGAAGTGGCGGCACTTTTTTCTCTTGAGTGCAATAAAGGAAGACCGTAGTCAACACTCGATACCGGATAAGAGGGTCATGATAACCCTGAAATTCCATGATAACGATATCACCGACTCCGGTCGCGGGAATGGCCACCATGTCGGGCGAGACCCTTTTGGCCTTCAGTGTGTCGGCATGAAAAAGATACTGATCCGCATCCACCACCCCCACCAACTTCAGAATAGCCTGACCCGCGGCCTGGACCAGCCGATAAAAAGCTTCGTCGGAACCTCGATTACCTGGAGTCGGCATTGTAATGTAGTATCGTGCTCAGAGAGAATCATCCTGCAATTACGTAAATTTTTACACGCCCGGCGAAACGGGCAACTGAAGGCTAGAAGTTTTTGCTGGTAATTAGATTACCCAGGGCTTGCGCCCTGGGCTGACATAAAGCGTCCCTTCGGGGTTTATATGGATTTGGCCATTCTAAAGTAGACGCCGTGCATTGCCCCGCCCCTGACGTCAAGGCCATGGTGGTGCGGCGTAGCCACAAGAGGCAGGGCAAGAAAAACAACCTCGATCAATTGGGAACCCGATGGGGGTTGACCATCATGATGGGTACCGGGGCCAGTTGGACCACGCGTTCGGCGACGGAACCAAAGACGACCTTTTCCAGGCCCTTGCGGCCATGCGTGCCCATGATGACCAGATCGATTTTCGCCCGATCAATATACTTCAATATTTCATCGGCAATGTCGCCGGTCAAGACAGACGATTCCATATTGGGAACCAAATGGAAATGTTCTTCTTTAAACTCGGCCAACCGCATGTTTGCTCCGCTGACTATCTCCGACTGGAACTTAGTGATAGACGGTTGCGGGACATAAATGCCTCTAAAATATTCCAACACTCGGGCCACAAACAGAAGGTGGATCTCGGCCTCGAAATGCTTAGCCGTCATCAATACATACGGCACTATTTTGGCGGAAGATTCAGAAAGATCAACAGGAAAAAGAATTTTTTTGAACTCGTCCATGGCGCGCTCCTTTCTGCGTTGGGAGATGAATTAGGCTGGTGGCTAGTCCAGCGAGTTAGGCCGTTGCGTTTTAGTTGGTTTTCTTCACATAACGGTAAGGATTGATTAATAGTACCGGGACCGGGGACATCCGCATAAACCGTTCGGCCACCGATCCGAAAATGACTTTCTCCAGGCCCTTTCGACCATGGGTTCCCATCATGACCAGGTCTATTTTTTGAGCACCAATGTACTCTATCAACTGTTCGGTAATATCTCCGGACAACACCGCCGTTTTGACTTTGGGATAGTCAGGAAAGTAGACATCTACAAATTCCGCCAGACGCTTTTTAGACCCTTCCACAATCTCTGACTCAAATTTCTTAATCGCCGGGTGAGGAACATGCATCCCGGCAAAGTGGCCGAAGATTCGAGCCACAAATACCACATGGAGTTCCGCATTAAACTGCTTGACCATGCCTTTTAACCGGGGGACAATTCTATCTGAAGATTCTGAAAGATCAATGGGGAACAGAATTCTGTCGAATTCCTTCATGGCTGTCTCCTTTTCTGGTTGCAACTGGCTGAGTTTTCTATAAGGTGGGCCTGATTACAGGGACGACGTGAGAATCGAACCACTCAATGCACCCGTAGTGTGAATGATGATCAACGTAGTGTTGCGGGCTACGAGTTGCGGGTTATAGCTAGACGTTGGGGAAAACCGCAAGTTCGTCATACCGACAAGCCGCGTCCGGAAACATTAAACCCGAAAGTCGTAACTCGGAACACGGAACTTATAGCGGCAACCAGCGAGATATGCAGCGAACCATCTCGGCTGGTTGCCCGGCTTGGTATCCCCACCGGGCCCGGCCCCTAATCAAGAACCCGGCCCAACAGGGACATGTTAATTCACTACCCAGACGGCCTCGTTCTTAGCCAGGTGGATGACCTTATTGCTTACCCGGCCCAACAGGAATTCTTCCACATTGGATAATCCCCGGCGGCCCAGCACAATGGTTCCAATACCATATTCCTCAGCTTTGTCAACAATTGCCCCAGCCCGACTGTGTGCGCCGGCAACGATTTCGGTCTTAATCCTGTCTCGGGCAAAACCGTCGCGTTCTAAGGCGTCGGTCGCCTTCTTGAAGGTTTCCTCCATGGCCCGTCTTTGGTCCTCTTCCATTTCCGCCTGGACAGAGGTAATCTGTGTCGCGTCAAATTCCGAGGTCAGGTAATCAAAAGTGGGAATGACGTGCAACAAAGTCACCGTTGCGTCAATTCCGGAGAACATCCGGCCGGCATGGTTAACCGCCCGCATAGCCCCATCTGAAGAGTCGATACCCATAATGAAATTATTAACTCGGGGTACGCCACCGACCACACAGATAGGCACGTGAGTCATCTTATGCAGCAGCTTGTGGGAAATGCTGCCCAGCACCAATTCGGACACCGGGTTGAGACCGCGGCGCCCCAGCAATACCGCATCATAACCTTGTTGGGATTCGGTTAAGATGTCCCTCGCCACACCTTTATTCACCTCTTCCACTTTAATGGCGACGGCATTCTCTGAAAATCGGCGTTCTAAAAGCAATTTCCGGGCCTTAACCATGAAGTCATTGATGACTTTCTCTTGCTGTTCCGCCCAGGCCGCGGCACCCTCCCAGGCCTCCACTCCCAGCATCGGCGGGTTGGGTTTGACGCTGAATAGAACCACCTCCATGTTCTCATGCGGAAACAGGTCGGCCACATAACGGACAGTATTAAAAGCATGTTCAGAACTGTCCACCGCAATCAGGAGTCTTTTTAGATATGAGCTCATTGGTCAACAGCCTCCTTCAATATAGGTAGGTAAACAGAAGAGTTAGTTCCGCGGGTGGCTACTTGACAAAGAACTGAACGACTTAGCTGCCAGTCAAACAGGTTGTGAACATCATCTTGAATAGTTTGTGAAATTAATTAAGAATCGAATTCATATAGCTTGGTCCCGCAGTACATCCCCCACAAAGTTGCCAGCCCCTCCGGTCGCCTCCTTTTCTAATGGAACTGGCTGACTCTTCCAAAAAAATGGGCCTGGTTACAGGGACGATGTGGAAATCGAACCGAGCCAGGCCCCCGTAGATGTCAATAATCACCAATTACGATCCCTGTTGTCTGGCCATCAATCACGATTTTAACAGATTATGCCTAAACAGACAAGTGTAATGGTAACGAGGAGGGTACTTTTATCTGTTGCCGGTTTCTCGTTGCTTGTTGCTCGTTGCTGGTTGCCCTCTAAGGATGGCCGAATCCAGCCCGCAGCACGGATTCCCGGCTGATCATCCCTTTGAACAAACCGGCTGCGTCAAGCACCGGCAAACGTTTCAGTCCTTTCTCCGTCATCAGTTTAATCGCTTCGTCAAGGGGCATGTCTTCGAGTCCGGTGATCACATTGGCCATCATCACCTCAACTGCGATTTTAGCCCGTAGTTGTTGGCTAAACTCGCGGTGTTGGCTGCCGCGTTCGACAAATGGGATTTTTTTCACAAAATAGTCCCAAATGCCTGGATGGTGGTCTGAAAAAACGGCCAGCAGATCTCGGTCTGAAATCAAGCCGAGAAAGCGGCCACGGCTATCTACCACCGCAACCCGCTGAATATCGTTGGTATCAATGATCCGGATGACCTCTTCCACGGAAGTCTCAGGCAGAACCGTGTGAGTATCGCGGCGCATGATATCAGAGATAAACCGCAGGTTGCCGACCATTAAGCTTTGCTCCGATAATGCGGACCAGTCGGGAGACTCTTTCATAATGGTCCGGAAGACATCGATCCGTGAGACCATTCCGACCAATCTTCCTCCGGCATCAACCACAGGCAGTCGTTTCAAACCGCGCCTAAGCATCAATTCAACGGCCTCGGCCAGCAGCCTGGTTTCTTCAATGCACACAGCCGGCCGGGTCATAGCGTCTTCAGCCCGCCGATGGGCCAGGACATTTAACAGAGCGTCTATTTTCTCGGAATCAGACTTGGCCAATAAACCAAGGCGCATAGGCAGGCCCATGCGATAGATCAAATCTCCCTGGGTAATGATGCCTACGGGACGGTCATCTTTATCAACCACCGGAAGCCCTGAAAAATATGACGAGAGAAGCAATCGGACCACCGCGTCCACCGAAGTGGAACCGGTGACCTTAACCGGTGAGAGGGTCATCATTTCCTTGATCATAAGCTGTCTGGGGATCAGATGCTTCCCGACCTTATGACTGACCACGTCGAGGCCGCGCACGG
>JADFYC010000085.1 GCA_015233295.1 Deltaproteobacteria bacterium
AACTTGTGACCCGGTTGGATACCGAGTTCATCCAATTTGGCCTGACGGCTATCTTTGACTCCGGCGAACCCTTCATAGGGGAGTCCATATTCCGATTCGTTATCCCAAGGTTGATTACTCAGGAAAAATGAATAGAGATGAGGTTCATACCGGTCAAAGGTGGAAAAAATGATGTTATGCAGGTCAGCCAGAGTTTGGTCGGCCTTAATCTCCACATCACGCCAGACGTTTTTGTTGTCTTTAAGACGTACTCGGAAGACGTATGTTTTCATAACGTTCCTCAGTAGATTAGACCATAAAACCAATTTGTTGCCTAAAGATACCCCCTCTGAGCTTGGCGGCCCGGTCCGTGAACCGCCGCCATGGTTTATTCTGTAGATTTTGGGCCGAGGGTGCTTTCTTCGGGAGAGCTTCCTATTGAGGGGTTTGCTCCGGGAGCGTTTTCTTTCGGAGCATGAGTCCCGGGAGAACTCTTAAAACCTTTTTGAAAACGGCGCGGCAATTGTGGCTTCAGGTCGGCGCTGATTGGCCCACGGTCCATCACCTCAGTCTTAAGCTTGATGGGCCCGAGCCGATCTTTGATGTAAAAAAAAGTATCCGCCGGATCATATTTGCCGTAGATCAGTACTTCCACTGCGGCATAACCAAACTCCGGCCAGGTCGCGATGGTGATGTGGCCCTCTCGGACATTAGCCAGGATGGACACACCATATGGCTCAAATTTTTGTTCAGCCATGTTGACCAGGGTAAGTTTTGACAGTTTTACGGCGCGTTCAATCAGGCTCTTCAGAAATATCGGATCATTAAGCTTGTCAAAGGCGATGCCTTCCATGTCGGAAAATAATAGCTTTCCCAATGGGTAATAGTTCACCCCGGATGATGGAGCGACCTGTCCGGAAGTCTGGGCGCATGATGCTAAGCCGCATGACAATAGTAAAATCAGCCATACAGTTCCGATTTTTTTCATCGTTTTCCTCCCGATCCAGGGTTGCGCAGCCACCGATGCCGGCCATCTGGTCAAATTAAATTAATGAGGCTCAATTCATAAACATATTGTTCAGGATCGTTCAGGTCAACTTATTCTTTCAATTTAATCAGGAACTTTTCTTCCAGATGGTGGGGGTGATAAGATAGTTTCGCTTTCCTCAAACCCGGTTCCCCACAGTCTTGCTCCCGATTGATCTGGGGTACCTCGGACCAACAATGGGCGCAAAACTCCCGATTAATCACGGCATAAAGCTCGGGAATGGCCGAATCGGCTTTTTCAATATGGACCACCGCCGTCTGGGTGTTCAACATTTCGCCCAGAGTGAAGGCCATCACCCGGCCATTCAGCAAAATAACACCGCCGGAAAGCTCCAGTTTTCGGAAGTGGGTCAAGGCCACCTTCAAGGCCTCCCACTCCCCCATTAAATTCATATCATCCTCACACCGGCGCAAGGTACACCATTGGTCGGCCAGGTCAAGACAAGCCGAAATGTAATTCTCGGATAGTACCTCGTAGCTATACGAATATAATCGGATAAACCGGTTAATATGGTTTTTTTTGGAATGATATTTGTTCCCGGTTAAGTTGATTAAGTTGGCTATTTCATAAACATAGTCGAATGCCTCCCGGTTCGGTTCGACCAGCAGAGCCTCCTCTCCGGCCAGTTCCGTAATCAATCGTTGATCAGCCCGTTCAATCCGGGCGGTGAACGGGGACCCCCCTTGGCTGAGCCAATCCAGCAGGATTCGAGTTATCTTTTTTCTAGACGACGGTCCGATGGGCATAAAGAAAAACTTGTCGAAGGAGCCGCCGTCAGCCAGGATGAGCAGCCAGTCTTGGTAAACCGACCATTGAAATCCGTAGTGGCCACGCCACATAAACAGATTGGTAAACGTCAACTCGGAGGTTTGGGGTTGATATGATTTGAGTCTTGGGTGTATGATATCTCGATCCCCCAACTCTACGGGCTTGAACTGGGGAAATTCCGGATACGCGGTCATTAATGCTCTCCCAGGGTGGTGGATATAAAACAGCCTGCCTGTTATGTGGACAAGCAGTGAAGGCGTTCGAGTCAAGGTAGCCGGAAGTCAACCGGCCATTAGCCTCTCTATAAAGAAGGCATAGTCTGAGGTGCTACCGATGTCAAGACAAAAAAACTTGTTTAACCCCGCCACCGGTCACTTAGCCCGATTGCCGGGTTCCCCGACGGCCGACCGGCCCGCAGGTTTTTGGGGACCAACCCCGACTGCTTTGCCTGAAAGTCACATATGAGGTTACCGCGAACAACTCAAGACGCCCCCAAAAGATTTGACGAAATAGTCCTATTCAAGTATAGTTATTGATATCAGATCAAGACCAGAGGGGGCCGCGAAGATTCTTAAATTAAACCCCAAAATATATAATAAAAATCATAATGTTAAATAACATTTGCACAAGAAACAAAAAATCAAGTATCAGTAATACAGAAGGAGAACCAGATGATTAAAGTAGCCATTATTGGTGGCTCTGGATACACGGGATTAGAATTGATGCGGCTACTGGCCAAACATCCTGCCGTCTCCCTGGTCGCGGTGACTTCCAGGGAATATCAAGGGCGGTCGATTTCTGATGTGTTTCCTTCGTTATTGGGCGTGGTAGACGCTCCTTTCATGGCCCCGGACGTGGACAAGCTGGCCGCGGAGGCGGATTTCTTCTTTACCGCCGTGCCTCATAAGGCCGCTATGGAGGCGGTGGCGGCTTTGCGGAGTTTCGGAAAACGCGTGGTTGACCTGAGCGCCGACTTTCGATTCAATAACGCCGCGGTTTACGAAACCTGGTATGGACCTCATTCGGCCCAAGAGTTACTGGCCGAGGCCGTCTATGGCCTGGCCGAAGTATATCCGGAAGAGATCAGCCGGGCCAACCTGGTCGGCAACCCGGGATGCTATCCGACCAGTATCCTCTTGCCGTTGATTCCTTTGATTCAGGCTGGAGCGTGCCGGACTACCGGGATCATTGCCGACTCCAAATCCGGGGCCAGTGGGGCCGGTCGCGGCCTCAGCCTGGACGTCCTGTATTGCGAAGT
This sequence comes from Deltaproteobacteria bacterium, assembly GCA_015233295.1. Classification (GTDB taxonomy): domain Bacteria; phylum Desulfobacterota; class JADFXK01; order JADFXK01; family JADFXK01; genus JADFXK01. The sequence goes on from JADFYC010000085.1 coordinate 3,054, forward strand.
CAACGAGGGCTTTAAGGCTTACAAAGTAGCCTCCCATCGTCATCGTCCGGAAATAGAGCAAGAATTATCCCACGCCGCTGGTCATGACGTCAATATCTCCTTTACGCCGCACCTTGTCCCCATGTCCCGCGGGATGCTCAGCACCATCTATGCTCCGCTAAAGGGAAACCCGACCACGGCCGATCTGATTGACCTGCTCTCGAATCATTATCGGGACAAGAGTTTTGTCAAGATCTTGAAGGAAGGAGCCTTTCCCAATACCAGTCACGTCCGGGGGTCCAATTCTTGCCATATCGGATTAAAGGTCGATGAATCCATGGGTCTGGTCATTATTGTCTCAGTTATCGACAACCTGGTCAAGGGGGCTTCTGGTCAGGCCATCCAGTGCATGAACTTGATGCTGGGCTTAGCCGAAACCACCGGTCTGGATGTCTTGGCACTCTAAGATGTTGCTGGTTGCTCGTTACTTGTTGCCGGTTGGAGGTCAATGTCCTTAAGACGATGATCTGGAGCATGGAACGGCGCGGTAATAATCAAGAATCGACGGTAGATCATGTTACATATCAGAATGAAAATGTTACAACATTGCCAACAGATGATCGGTGCCGGAATTCCATGTAGAACCATTTTTCATGAACTACCTAAACCAACTAATCAAAGCCGTCGACAGACAACCAACAACGGATAACGAGTAACAAGTAACGTGCAACGAGTAACCGACAACAAGCAACGAGCGACCAGAGACAACATGACACACACTAATCATAAAGTGAATCTTCTAGACTTCGATCTCCCGCAACTGAAAGAATTGATTTTTACCTGGGGGGAGCCGGCCTACCGGGCTGACCAGGTTTGGGGATGGCTTTACCGGAAAGACGTTCCGGCCATTGAGGACATGACCAATGTCTCCGTTACCTTCCGTGGTTTTTTAGATGCTCATTCCTTCATTGACCGGCTGACCGTTCACACGGCCGAAACATCCGTTGACGGTACCAGGAAATTCCTCTTTCTCCTACCGGATGGCCCTGGGATTGAAAGTGTGCTGATCCCGGAACGTGACCACCTGACCCTGTGCATTTCCACCCAAGCAGGCTGTGCCCAGGGCTGCCGGTTCTGCCTAACCGGGAAATCCGGATTAAGGCGAAACCTGACCGCAGGCGAAATCGTCGGGCAGGTGATGGCCGTGAAGCGAATCCTGGAACCTGGTCAACGGTTGACTAACCTGGTGTTTATGGGCATGGGCGAGCCCTTGGCCAATTACGACCAGACCCTGACGGCGATCCGGATTCTGAACGATCCGGCCGGAATTGGATTTGCTTACCGGCGGTTGACGCTGTCCACTTCCGGATTGGTGCCGCAGATTGACCGGCTGGGACAGGACACCAAGATCAATCTGGCCGTGTCGCTGAACGCTTCAGATGACGCCACCAGGTCATTTCTGATGCCCATTAATCGGCGCTATCCTCTAAAGGAGCTACTGGCCGCCTGCAACCGCTACCCGTTGCCGCTGACCCGGAGAATCACTTACGAATATATCTTGATAAAGGGTGTAAACGATTCTCCCCAGGCGGCTCATCGTCTGACCAGGCTCTTGAAGCCGGCCACCTCAAAGATCAATCTGATTCCCTTCAATCCTCATTCTGGATCGGATCTGGTCCCTCCTGACTGGGACACCGTGTTGGCCTTTCAAAACATTCTGGTCAAGGGGCACTACACGGTCATCATTCGCAAGAGCAAAGGGGGCGACATCTCGGCTGCCTGTGGTCAATTACAGGGAAGAATAAGGCCATTGGAGCCGCAGACCGGTTTGTCATCGGTGAATTAATTTTCCTGACCCTTTATCTTGTATCTTTTCGCCAATGGCGCTACCAAGACAACCAATAAAATAAGGAGAACAACCGATGAGAGCATTTAAACTGGTAGTCTTTTTTTTGGCTGTTTTTGTGACGGTGTGTCACTTTATCCCGGTCGAGTGTTCGGCCCTTGAATATTGCTGGAACCTTACTTACCCTGGGACGACCGCTCCTCCCGACACAATAAAGGTCGGGGTGCTCGATATTGGTGGCGGTCATTATATTCTGTCCGGTTCGGGGAAGGAGCATCGTGATTTTCCGCCCTATGAATATACAACCTATGCGGTGATTGGAGGGGCTGAGCTGATCGATAAAATTCTCAACGTGACAATCGTTATGTCCAGTCGGTCGGACAAGGCCGTTCTGCCGGGAGGGACTAGTGTTATGTTCACGCAACGTATTCACATGCGGGTGGATCCGACTACCTTAAGCGGAGACTACGCCAGGATTCTTGATCATTCCAACGGGGCTGTACAGCTAAAAGGCAGTTTCTTGAGTGGGACAGTCACCTCTGTATCCTGCAACTAAGTCTAAGGCGTGAGGCGCTCCTTATTCTGAAGACACATTTTGGGCGTTTTAAGGTGGGGAGTCATCTCCATGCTAGTCAACCCTAGTGCCGCCAGGTAGAGTTGTTGAACCTTGTTAAGTGGCCTCCCTCACCTCCTTTGATTACGAAATTTGATCACCTGAACGTTTTCGAACTTGGTGGTCATCATGAAGATTGTGGGATGGTCCGTGGGCTTATTGTCTCATTCCGGTAAGTTGGTTTGATGCTGCTGCAGATGCTGACGCAGGGAGAGTTCAATGAGACGCCAGATAACCAGCGATAAAACCAGGATCAACCCCAATCCGGCCAGCGGAATGTAATTTCTGGCCTTGATTTTGCTTATATTTATTTTAAGACCCGGCGGAGGAAAAAAATCATTCCGGTTTAGCAATCTGTGCTTTTCAACTCATGGATATTCGATTAGACTAACGCCCGGAAGGATTATCATCGGAGGTCATTTTTAGTTGGTCAATTAACGTATTCCAGGGAGGCGGAAAAATTGAAGAAACGGATGATCACCGTTAGTTGGCTATCGCTGCTATCACTATTGTTAATACTTGCTTTGGCCTCTCCAGGCCTGACCACGTCTTTAGGCTTACAAGCCCAATTGACGCAACTGGTCGGGGACAACGGAGCCGCCGTAGTAGTTGACGGCCGGGGCAAACCTCTGGTGTCCTACAATGGCCAAAAACCCCTGGTTCCGGCTTCCATTTTGAAGATAGTCACGTCTTATTTCGCCTTAGAGGCTCTGGGGACTGATTTCCGGTTTAAGACTAATTTTTACCTGGATAATCGTAATAATTTGTATGTCAAAGGTTTTTGTGATCCCTATATCGTGTCCGAAGAACTCCGGCTCATGGCCAAGGCATTATATGACCGGGGAGTAAAAGTAGTCAACAACATCATTCTCGATCAGACTCTCTTCACCGGCTATGAAATTCCCGGATGCACCGGCACGGCCAATCCCTACAATGCCAACATTTACCCGATCAGCGTCAACTTCAACACCGTCGCCCTGACTAGACAAAAAGGACGATTCCTATCGGCGGACCCCGAAACCCCCACCACCGATTTTCTTCGCCGGGTGGGTCAGAGAACGGCATTTAAGCAACACTCCCTGGTTAATACCAATGTCATGGGCCAGGAAGCCCTGCTTTACCCCGGATACTTGCTGGAGGTGATGCTAAAGGAGCTCGGCGTCAGGCGAACCGGAAACACGGTCAAGCTGGGCCAGGTGCCTCAGGGGTGGCCGGTGTATTATCAACATGCCAACTCCCATAACCTTTACGAGACCATTACCGAATTAATGAAGTATAGTAATAACTTCCTGGCCAATGCCATTTTAATTAATTATTCTCTGGCCAAGACCGGCAAGGGGAGTGTGGCTACCGGGGCGCGCTTGATCAATCAGGAGCTGAGACAATTGGGCCTGACCCAGACCCGGATTTTTGAGGGAAGCGGTCTATCCCTGGATAATCAGACAACCGCCCAAGAAATGGTGCAGATATTAGCCAGATTCAAGCCCTACCGGGGAGTTCTGATGACCCCTAAGACCTTGAACAAATGGGGAGTTCCTTGCAAGACCGGCACCATGCCTCAGGAGGGAGTCTATTCTCTGGCGGGTTACCTGGATAATGACCGGCCCTTTGTCATCATCATCAACGACAAACCCCACAGCGGAGAAAGCCGGCGGCTATTGCTGAACCTGCTCCGGGATAGTCTCTGATTGTAATTTCTTATTCCACCAAAGTCTTTCAAGTATCGCCTTCTTTGTCCGAACCACTCGCCAGGCCTGCTTCTTTCCGTCCGGCGTGGTTCGGGTTACCTCGGCGACGTCTTCATCAACCAGCCGAAATCTTGCCCTAACTGATTGACCATATACATCTTTGCCTGAAAACTCAGCCGGTTTCGACCGCGAATCAAAAAACGCTTCAGCCTGCCTGTCGTCAATAGTCAGGATCAAATGAGCTGTGCCCCCATACCGTTGGAGGTAGAATCTGAGGGTCTGGTCACTGTCATCTTGCCAAAGACCGTCTGTGGACCTGTTGACCCGAGCAAACGCACTTTTTGATATCTGATGGCATTGAGATTCGCCGCCGGTCACGTTGGTCAGGACGTAGCTACCTTCCGTGGCTGATGCGAAATCGATTCGGATTTTATAATCGGCCCCGCGGGAGGGAATACCACTTCCCTCAAAGACGTGGTCCCGGACGGCGGAGCCGAGAAAGGCTGCCAGGTCCCGGCCATTGTGGGATAATAAGCAGATGGACTCCCCGTTTTCATAGGTCTGAAACAGCAGATCCACGCCGTTAGTCGTCCGCCACATCCCATCCAGGTACTCAACCGCCTTAATCGCTTCGAACACCAAAGCCGGGGTGCCGCCCCAAATACCGCTGATCGGGGCGAAAGGCAGGCACAGGTGGGTTCTAAATCCGATCTTGGCCAACCGGACCAGGAGTTCCAACCCGAATATTGTGAAGACAGGTATGCCCTCCGGCCGGATGGGGTCCAGATGGGTCTGCAGCGCCTTGTGGAGAACCATTTGTCCATTTTCGTCCAGGCTGGCGCGCCGGTCATCAAGGAAACTCAGGTGATCAAAGGGAACGGTAAAAATGTGTCGCCCATGAGGCCGCAGCACCCGGTAGACTTCCTCGTGCGCTTGATAAGGGTCTGGAATATGTTCAAACACATCGGATGAAAGGACTAGGTCGATACTGCGGTCTTTCAGACTGAGCTTCATCAAGTCCTGGTGCATGATTCCATCGATGAATTGCCCACTTGCCACCTCCGGTCCAAGATACTCGCTACAAAGATATTTTTTGCTTGTGGACAACTGAGCGTGAACCGGTCCCTGGGCTTCGGTGTTATAAATGGTCAGGCCATCCAGTTTGGCCACCTGCTTCAAAGAGGTCACCCGTTGTTCCGCCACCTGGCTGACCATATTGCAGATCAGATGAGCCATGACCCGATGCCGATTAGTCGCCAGGCAGTTCCTACAAACGCAGGTCTCTCGGAAGTGCTTTCCGTGGATAGACATCCAGCCCACCCGGCCGCAAACATTGCACCTGGCGAGTCCACCGAACCTGGTCAGCAGCATGGCCTTTTCGATCCAGGTGGCCGGCGGAGAACAGATGGGATATTTTATGAATTTGTGTGGGTTCAATAAGTTATCACCTCGCTACGGCCGTCTTACAAACTGCCTGAAGAGCGTTCCGGTGTTTTAACAGCATAACGGCAGGGCTCCATATAGAAAAAGAGGACACAAAGATTTTGGGCAGGATGGTGATGAAGACCAAGGAAACCCTCTCTGTCTTCTGCGTCAGGTTTTTCTTAGATATCAGGATGAAGTTCGGCCCAAAAGCCGATCTAAGATAATAGCCGCGGCGGAACGGACCGACAGATGATTGTAAGGACTCGGTCCCCAGATTGGTTCTAGAATAAAGTCGGCCCTCTCGAATACCTCTGGGGCCAACCCCCAACTGGTTCCAAAAAGAATCAGGATGGGCGGGCCTGAGGTCATGAGCTGCCGGGCCTGGTCAAAGCTGATCTGACCTGATCGGGGGGTAGCGCCGGTCACCATGATCCTCGGCGGAGTCTCCTCTATCTCAATAATATCCGACAAAACCTGGGCCAGCTCGGCTAACACGTGGGTCTTAAGAAATGCTTCTTTCCGAGTTGGATTATAGGCCGCCCCATAACCGGATGTCCAGTGGCTCATTATCCGTTGGGCCAACTCTTGCTGATCAGGAATGGGGTGGACCACATAAAAGCCCCGTAACCCATAGGTCGAGGCGGCGCGGGAGAGATCATGCAGATTGATATTGGTTACGGCTGAGGTAATAATCTGGGCATTCTTGTTCAACACCGGGTAGTGGATCAGGCCCAGGTATGCCTTAGAGGAGTGATGAAAGAGCGGTTCGGTCGGAGCTATCATGGTCATTCGATTATGAATTTCTTTATGTTAACCTGAGTTCATGAGTTAGCTAAGCGATTAGTGTCAAGAGCCATGATTTGATCCGCAGATTGCGCCGAGTTGCGCAGATTAGGAAATATGTGGGTCTCTTCCATCTGCGTTCATCTGAAGAAATCTGTGGATGTATTTCTATCTTCTAATTAATAACATTCGTCGAACTCAGGTTATGTTAGTATATATCGTCCTATAATTCGGTTTACCAAGTAGGTTCAAAGGTCCGCGGGAGTCTGAAGCCGGGGTGGCGGGTTATTTACCACAGGCAATGGGGTAAGTCATGAATCTGGAGATGAAAGTGTCTCCAGCCACTCCTTTTCCTCCGAAGTCAAGGTAACCTTGGCCAGCAGGTCGGGCCGATGCTTTAGAGTGAGCCGGAGAGATTCCCGCCGCCGCCACCGGTCAATTTCGGCATGGTTGCCGTTGAGCAGGATCTCGGGCACGCCTTGGCCATTGAATTCTCGCGGCCGGGTGTAATGGGGATGCTCCAGCAGCCCTTCCGAAAAGGAATCCATATCCGCGGCTCCCTCGCCCCCCAAAGCTCCCGGTAAAAGCCGGGTCACGGCATCGATGAGCACCATCGCGGCCGGCTCACCTCCGGTCAAGATAAAATCTCCCAGTGAAATCTGGTCGTCAATATAATCGTTGACTCGTTCATCGACCCCTTCGTATCGGCCGCAGATCAATACCAGGTGGGGCCGCGCGGCCAACTCCTCGGCCACTCTTTGATTAAAGACCCGTCCCCGGGGTGTCAGCAGGACAATCGAACTCTCCGCGGATCCCTGCCTTAAGCTGGTGATAGCCCTGACCAGGGGTTCCGGTTTCATGACCATCCCGGGGCCGCCGCCATAGGGCCGGTCATCAGTGACAAGATGCCTGTCTGCGCAATAGTCCCGGAGGTTAACGCACCTGATGGTGACGATCCCTTCAGCCTGAGCTTTCCGGATAATACCGAAGTTAAGAGGGGATTCAAACAGTTCTGGAAAGATAGTGATGACGTCAATTTTCATACAAATCAAGCAGCCCTTCCACCGGATTAATCACCAGACGTCCCGCTTCGGGATCAATCTCCACGATGGTGTCCTCATCCGCCGGCACCAGATACTCGGTGTCGCCTCGTTTAATGACCAAGACATCGACCCCCGAGGTGGGGATGATCCTGTCCAATTGTCCCAGGGTGGTCCCATCGGCCAAAAATACCGTAAGTCCAATCAAGTCTTCCCAGTACCATTCATCTTCGGCCGGTGTCGGCAGGTCGGATTGATCAATCAATAACTGATATCCCACGACCAGGGACGCGCCATTCCGGTCGTCAATACCTTCTAATCTGATCAGCAGGACATTCTTGAGGGGGCGGATTGAGGTAGGTGTATAGGGGGTGATATCTCCTTTGGCATTTTGGAGATAGACTTCTTTCCCGGATGACCGGGCATTCCCAAAGGCATCGATGATGGTCTCTGGGGAATCTGCATAGGAAAAAACCTTCAAGTCACCTTTTAACCCGTGAACTGAAACTATCTTACCGATGACAAGGAGGTTATTCCCAGGCATAGTCTGCAAAGTTATTCGATTATTTCTAAAACGGATCGTTTTTTGATTTTGGTCGAGGCCGCGCTTAGAATGGTCCTCATGGCCCTGGCGGTCCGGCCCTGTTTCCCGATGACTTTGCCTAAATCCTCCTTCGCCACTTTGAGTTCGATGACAGA
>JADFYC010000086.1 GCA_015233295.1 Deltaproteobacteria bacterium
CGGCTAAGGGCCAGACTGTTTTTATTGATGTCGGGGCAAATGTGGATTGCCGTCCCAGCCATTTACTTCAGTTTGCCATTATGGCCGAGGCCTTCGCCAAAGGCGTGTTACACGTGGAAAACCCCTCGGTCGGATTGCTGAGTATCGGGGAAGAAGATACCAAAGGTAACGAACTGGTCCTGGCGGCAGGAGAACTATTACGAAATAGTGATCTCAATTTCATCGGCAATGTGGAAGGCCGGGATATTTTAATGGGTAAGGCCGATATCATTGTCTGTGACGGATTTGTCGGCAACGTTTGCCTCAAGCTGGCCGAGAGCATGGCTTATGCCATGAGAAAGCTGATGAGTCAGGAAATGAAGGGCGATTATCTGTCCCGGTTGGGATACTTGCTCCTCAAAAGCGGGTTCAACAGGTTTAAACGCCGGATCGATTACGCAGAATATGGCGGCGCCCCGTTATTGGGCATTAACGGAGCGGGGATTATCAGCCATGGGGTCTCTTCGTCTAAGGCCATCAAGAATGCCCATCTGGCGGCGGATGAATATATCAAGAATGGGGTAAATGATGTTTTAATCGAACGGTTAAAACAGTACCACACCCGAGATGACAAGGTCTAGCTTAAGCCCGCGGCCACCCTTAACTGAGGATAGGACATGGATTATCTGCTTAGTGAAAATGAATTGATGGTTAAAGACCTGGCCAGGAAAATCGCCGAGGAACGGATCTTGCCGGTTCGGGCTGAGCTGGATGAAAAAGAACAATTTCCCCACGAGATCATGAAAGTACTGGCCGAATCAGATCTCTTCGGCCTGATTATCCCGGAGGAGTACGGTGGATTTGGGGGAGGATGTCTGATCAATTGCCTGGCCGTGGAAGAAATTAGCCGCGTTTGCTGCGGAGTGGCCACCAGTTATGCGGCCAGTGCCCTGGGGACCTATCCGATCATTCTTTTTGGTAATGATGGCCAGAAAAAGAAATATCTTCCCGAATTGGCTTCAGGCAAGAAAATTGCTGCGTTTGCTCTGACGGAGTCTACGGCCGGGTCAGATGCCTCGGGCATCCGGACGACTGCTGCCCGTCAGGCTGACGGATATCTCCTGAACGGAACAAAGCAATGGATTACCAATGCCGGCGAAGCGGATGTCTATGTCATCATCGCCATCACCGACCGCCAAAAGGGACCCCGCGGCGCCAGCGCCTTTATCGTTGAAAAGGGTGATCCGGGATTTACCTTCGGTAAAAAAGAAAAGAAGATGGGCATACGTTCTTCCACCACGGGGGAACTGATTTTTTCCAATTGCCTTATCCCCGCCGACCGACTACTCCGCCGGGAAGGGATGGGGTTTGTTGCGGCCATGCATACCCTCGATAAATCCAGGCCCGGCGTCGGTTCCCAGGCTGTTGGAGTCGCTCAAGGGGCGCTCGAAGAGGCCATCAAGTACGCCAAAGAAAGAGTTCAGTTTGAACGTCCCATTATTTCATTTCAGGCGGTCCAGCACATGCTGGCCGATATGGCCACCCAGGTCGAAGCGGCCCGGGCTCTGGTCTATGCCGTCGCCAGGTTCGTGGATAGCGGGGCAAAGGACATCTCCAAGGTCTCGGCCATGACGAAACTTTTTGCCACCGATATGGCCATGAAAGTGACTACCGACGCCGTTCAGGTCCTTGGCGGGCATGGTTACATGCGTGACTATCCGGTGGAAAAAATGATGCGTGACGCCAAAATCCTTCAAATCTACGAAGGGACTAACCAGATTCAGCGGAATGTCATTGGTCAGGAATTGAACAAGGAATTTTCCAGAAAAACCTGATTACCCAGGCTAACCTGGTTCGCTCCGTTGCCCTGCCTCTCAAGTCAATGACCGGGATCAGCAACGAGCAACCAGGGTAGTGTTTCCCAACCGTCACCCCCTAACCGGTATTAATCTTTGACCAGGGCCGAATTATGCGTATTGTTGTGTGCATCAAACAAGTTCCGGACGCCAAGAACGTTAAGCTGGATGAGAAAACATATACCCTCAAGCGTGAGGGAGTCGAATCCATCATCAATCCTTTTGACATGTATGCCCTGGAAGAGGGGCTGCGGATAAAGGAAAAGATGGGCGGTACGGTGACCGTCGTCAGTATGGGGCCGCCCCAAACCGAGTCGTCGCTTCGGGAGGCCGTATCTTATGGGGCTGATGAAACAGTCCTGCTCAGTCATCGGGCCTTCGCCGGGGCCGATACTCTGGCCACTTCAAAGACTCTGGCCCACGGGATCAGGAAAATTGGTTTTGATCTAATTATCTGTGGGAAACAGGCGATAGATGGCGACACCGCCCAAGTAGGCCCGGAACTGGCCGCTCACCTGGACCTGCCTCATGTCTCCTTTGTCAGAAAAATACGGGAAATTACGGAACAAAGCCTGACCGTGGAACGACTCATGGATGATGGCTATGACGTGGTCCGGTTGCCTTTTCCAGCTTTAATGACCGTGGTTAAAGAGATTAACCTGCCGCGAATGCCTTCCCTCAAAGGAAAAATGCGGGCCAAGAAAATTGAGGTCTCGGCATGGGGACCGGCCGAAATTGGATTGGATGATACCCAGGCCGGTCTGACCGGATCGCCCACCAAGGTAGTCAAGGTCTTCGCTCCCCAACCCCGGGGCAAAAGGGAACTCGTTGAGGGTGACCCAGCGGTCCAGGCGGCTTCGCTCCTCGATCGGCTGACGGATGACGGGATATTGAAAATAAGCAAATAATTAAATTACAGCAGCCTGATGCCGAATTCTATCATTGCGTAGCGGAATGTAAGATTCCCATCGACCGGCTAATGGAGTCTCATCAACGTGAACCAAGATAACAAGCAAGATACCAATCAAACCCCTACCGGGATATTCGTAGACAAAGAGAAATGCACTGGTTGTGGCAATTGTGCTGACGCCTGCCCCTTTGGGGCGATTTTGGTGGACGATACGGCCGTCATTGGCGAGGGATGTAACCTGTGCGGGGCATGCGTCGATGCTTGTGATTTCGATGCCATTTACATCTTAGGGAAAAAAGAAGCGACCTTAACCGGACCCGACGACAGCCGGGGGGTTTGGGTCTATGCCGAGCAGAGGGAAGGAGTCCTGGCCCCCGTGTCCATGGAACTGCTGGGGGAAGGGCGGCGTCTGGCCGACATCCTGGGCTGCTCGCTTTCCGCGGTGTTGATGGGCCATCAGGTGGCCGGATTGGCCGATACCCTCTTCGCCTTTGGGGCCGATGTGGTTTATCTGGCTGATCACCCAGACCTGGAAGGGTTTACCGACGAGCGTTATTCGGCAGTTTTAACTGAATTAATTACCGAACATCGACCGAATGTCGTACTGGCCGGGGCCACGGCTGTGGGGCGCTCGTTCATCCCCCATGTGGCCGCTAAACTGGGAACGGGACTGACCGCGGACTGCACCGGGCTGGACATTGATGCTCAAAACCTGTTGCTTCAAACTCGCCCGGCCTTTGGGGGCAATATCATGGCCACTATCGTTTGTCCCGAACGGCGTCCCCAAATGGCTACCGTACGGCCTCGAGTGATGAAACGGCCTGCCCCCCAGCCCGGAAGAAAAGGTCAACTGGTCCAGGTGGCGTTTAACCATATAGGATTTAAGACCAGCCTGCTGGAAGTAGTCCAGGAATTGAGCGACCAGGTTAATCTGGCCGAGGCGGACATTATCGTGACCGGTGGCCGGGGGTTGCAGTCGGCGAAAAACTTTCAATTAATCTATGAGTTAGCCGCCGTGTCGGCCACATAAGTGAATCCTCGTTTCTGGCATCCGTCATCGTGAACCGTCAAAGGCTGCCCTGTCAGGGCCTGGACAATGAATTTGGCCACCACACTGCCATACCCATCGCCGGCCAGACGCGGGCCATAGGCATTGAAATATCTGACTATCGTCACCGGCAGACCCTGATGGGTCAGCGCCAGGGCCAGGTGCTCACCATAGAGCTTAGACACGGCATATGACCAGCGGGGCGCCGACGAAGGGCCCAAGACCAGATCATCGGTCTCAGAGAAGGGAATATGCCGGGATTTCCCATAGACTTCAGAAGAAGAGACGACCACCGTCCTGGTCTGGTGTTTCAGAGCCTCCATCAAGACCACGCGGGTGCCATCCACGTTTACGTACAGGGTGTTCAACGGGTCGTCCAGGACATGTTTCACGCCCACCACCGCAGCCAGATGAAATATCACCTGGTGTTCCCCCACCAAGTCAGCCATCAAACGACTATCGGTGATGCTTCCCGTGACCAGGGAAAACCCGGGATTACCCAAATGATGAGCCAGGTTGGCGGTCCGTCCCAAGGACAGATTATCCACCACCGTCACCCCGGCCCCCTGACTCAGCAACCGGTCTACCAGATGCGAACCGATGAACCCAGCCCCTCCGGTGACCAGACAGCGTTTGTTTTCTATGGTTGAGAGTAGTGTCATCACCTTGCCCGAAGTCTAATAACGTACAAACGACTTTGTTAATGACCGCATCAAGATACACGGGAAAACTTTCCTATAGAATGCCAACCATTAGACGTTGAGAGGATTACTGGTTCTCTATTGATTGAAATGTTCCTTCACGATCCGCCTTACTTCGGCCAGCGACCGGCTCTCCTCGCCGAAACTGGCCGTACCAGACAAGTCGGCATTAATGATAGCCTGTTCATAGGGCATGAAGCCTAAGAACTCGAAATCGGGTACATTTTTTCGCAGGAATTCTTCGTCGGCGGCGCCACGGATCTTGTTGCCCACCAAAGAAATCTTTTTTACTCCGATATCTCCGGCCAATTGGCGGATATGATTAGCTGTCTCTATACTCCTTCGGCCCGGTTCCACCACCACGATCAACCGGTTCACCGCACCGGCCGTGCCTCGTCCCAGATGCTCGATGCCGGCTTCCATATCCAGTACAACCACCTCGTCCCGGGCCAAAATCAGATGGTTGATCAGGACCTTCAATAAGGTGCTCTCCGGACAGATGCAGCCGCCGCCGCCCTTCTTGACGCCGCCCAAGACCATCAGCCGGATATTGTCCCTGGCCTTAGACAGTTTTTCTGGCAAGTCGGCCACATGGGGATTGAGTTTGAAAAAAGCGCCCATCGTGCCGATCTTGGACTCAGTCCTTTCTTCGATCAATTCCTTCATTTCCGAGATGGGCGTGATATCGGCCGCATTTTCAAATCCTAAAGCCGCGGCCAAATTAGCATCCGGATCGGCATCAATAGCCAAAACCCGATGGCCTTGTTCACTCAGGACCTTAATCAACAAAGACGCAAAGGTGGTCTTCCCTACCCCTCCCTTACCGCTGACAGCTAACTTCATATTTCTCTCCTTTCACTAATGTTGAGGTTTTTCCTAAGGGCTCGACCAGTCTCACATACTCCTGGCCAGGCCCATGAGCGGATATATGGCCAGGCCGGCAACGACGGCTACATCTTCCGCCTGAAAAAATGAGGTGATATTCTCATCGAACAACACATTTCCATCCGGGGGGAACTCTTCGTCTCCGGGCCAGATAACCAACGTCACTGGAACGTAAGGGAGAACATTAATCTGCACAGCCACTCCGGAGTGGTCTATCGACGCTCCACCCAAGACCGGGGCCAGGTTAAGCAATTTCTCCGGACTCTGACCAAATGTCGAGAGAAGCGGGGCTTTGGCCCGTTTTTCAAAAGCCGAATAATAAAATTCTCCGGCTGGGACTTCCCGGAAGGTGATTAACTTCCCTTTTGGGGGGCGCCCCTGAGATGCATTCAGATAGTGCAGGATGATTACCTTGCCATGAATAGACAGGTCCGGTCCCCCATCCAGCACCGCCACGTCACCCTCCGGGACATAGACCTGGACATCTCGATTCAAAAAAACTAATTGGATATGTCCTTCAGGAGTTAACTTTGCCCCAGCGCCGGCCGCGGCTTGATGGGGATCCCGGTTGATGAACTCTTCCTTAGCCAGCCGATAGGCGGTTTCATAATCATCTATTCTAGCCACTCATATCTCCTCAAGTCTGTAGTTGTTGCCGGATGCCTTTCAACCCGGAGTCATGGTTGACGCCTCACCTATGCTCCAGCTTAAATCAGCCTCTTTAGGTTCTCCTCGGCCCTCACCCCAACCTTGATATTTTATTACCGGGTTATAGCGATTATGGCAAGACCAAAAGGTATCCTCGTGTCATTTTTACGGCGCTACGGACCCTAAATGATATGGCAATTATAGTCTGAGATTCAATTGCCCACGACCGCCGGGCGGGAATAAATCAGGACGAGAATGAAAATCTTGGGGGGTTATTTTTCCGGGTGGTCTTTGACGACGCGGGATTGGAAGAGATTTTCCACTTCCCGTTTAAATTCGGTGATATCTTTGAATTGCCGATAAACAGACGCAAATCGCACGTAGGCCACTTCGTGCATTTTACGGAGTTGATTCATCACCCGTTCACCTATATCCGTGGATGGAATTTCTTTTCGGCCGGATTCTTGAATGTCTGCCTCCAACTCGTTGATGAAGTTCTCTATGTGATCCATGCTGACCGATAGTTTTTCACAGGCTTTTTTCATCCCCATAGATATTTTTAACCGATCGAAAATCTCACGGCGTCCATCCTTTTTGACCACCATAGGTAAGGTCTCTTCCACCCGCTCATAGGTGGTGAACCGTTTCTGACATTCACCGCATTCCCGGCGCCGACGGATAACGAGTCCGTCCCTGCTCACCCTGGAGTCGATGACTTTATCATCGAGAAAGCCGCAAAACGGACAACGCATAATCAGTCCACCCGGATCAACTCTATTTCAGACAGTCCAAACATCTCCTGTGACAGCTTGTCGGCATACCCTTGCTGATAGTAGATGATCTTAATACCGGCGTTAATCAACATCTTAGCGCAAATGGAACAAGGAAAGGTGGTGGAATACAACGTCGCATCTCTTATAGAAATACCGTGATATGCCGCCTGAATAATCACATTTTGTTCGGCATGCAGACCTCGGCACAATTCGTGCCTCTCACCGGAGGGGATGTTCGAATCGGCCCGCAAACAACCCGTATCCAGGCAATGGGGCAGACCCACCGGAACTCCGTTGTAACCGGTGGCCAGAATTCTCCGATCCCTAACGGCCACAGCCCCCACCTGACGCCGCAGGCAGGTCGACCTCCTGGCCACCAGCGCCGTTATACTCATAAAATATTCCAGCCAATCCGGCCTGTGCGCCATTGGGGGGAGCGGACTATCAATCATAGAGGTCATCGTATAGGGGAAACTTTCCGCACATCTCTCTGACTTCGGCCCGGACCTTGTCCAGCACTTCGGGTTTATCAATATTCCGAATAACCTGAGAAATCAAGCCGGCCACCTGGACCATATCAGCCGCACCCATACCCCTGGTGGTTAAGGCCGGCGTGCCCAGTCTGATCCCGCTGGTTACCTTGGCGCCCTTAGGGTCAAAGGGCACACGATTCTTGTTGACTGTGATACCGGCCCGATCCAGCGCCTTTTCGGCATCCAGCCCGGTTACATCCATAGGACTGAGGTCGACTAAAATAAGGTGGGTGTCCGTGCCGCCGGAGACCAATCGAAATCCCTGGCTGATCAACTCCTCGGCCAGGATCCGGGCATTGGTCACCACTTGCTGCTGGTATTTCTTGAAGTCGTCATTCATGGCCATCTTTAAGGCCACCGCTTTGGCGGCGATCACGTGCATGAGTGGTCCACCTTGAATACCAGGGAATATCTGGCTGTTAATCATCGCCTCGTGTTCGGCCCGGGCTAAGATCAAACCACCGCGGGGTCCGCGCAAAGTCTTATGTGTGGTGGAGGTAACAAAATCCGCATGGGGCACCGGTGATTGGTGTAAACCGGTGGCCACCAGACCGGCGATGTGAGCCATGTCGACCATCAAAAAAGCGCCTACTTCTTTGGCTATGTCATGAAAAGCCTTAAAATCGATAGCCCGAGGATAAGCGCTGGCCCCGGCAACAATCATCTTGGGCCGGTGTGTTTGAGCCTGGCGGCGAAGCTCGTCATAGTCAATGCGTTCCGTTTCCTTGTTAACCCCGTAGGAGACGATCTTAAAAAACCTCCCGGAAAAGGAGGCGGGGCTGCCGTGGGTCAGGTGCCCGCCATGGGCCAGGTCCATGCCCAAAATAACATCATCCCGTTTTAATGCGGCAAAGTAGACGGCCATATTGGCTTGAGAGCCGGAATGGGGTTGCACGTTGGCGTAATCGGCCTGGAACAATTGCTTAGCCCGATTGACCGCCAATCGCTCGGCCACGTCGACGTATTCGCAACCGCCATAGTAACGCCGACCCGGATATCCTTCGGCGTATTTATTAGTTAAAACACTGGACACCGCCTCCATAACCGCCTTATCTACAAAATTTTCAGAGGCAATCATCTCCAGGTTGTTACTCTGGCGGTCAAATTCGGACCGAATCGCCGCCGCGATCTCGGGGTCAACCTGTTCAAGTCTTTTTAATGACATGATTTTAAGCTATCCTGTTGTTCCGGGAACCAATCAATCAGCAACTTCGCCACTCGTCAGATCAAATTGAGTAAGTCTAACCTTGTTCAAACAGATCTATCCGTCTCTGATGTCGGCCTCCCTCGAAAGGAGTGTTAAGGAAGACGCTAACTATTTCCTCGGCCAATCCCGGTCCGACTACCCGGCCACCCATGGTCAGAACGTTAGCGTTGTTGTGGGCGCGAGCCATCCGGGCAGTGAATAGATCATTGCACACAGCCGCCCGAACACCGGGGACTCGATTAGCGACCATGCACATGCCCTGGCCGGTCCCGCAGATCAGGATGCCCATCAGGGTCCAATCCGCGGCTACCCGTTTGGCCACTTCCATGGCATAACCGGGATAATCCACTGAAGACTCGCTATCCGTGCCCACATCAATCACCTCATGCCCGCGAGCGGAAAGAAATTTCTTCAGACTCTCTTTGAGAATGTATCCGCCGTGATCGCTGCCTATCAGTATTTTCTGGGCGGTGGCCGTCATTATCCGGTAAACTCCTTAAAGATCAAACAAGCGTTAGTGCCGCCAAAGCCGAACGAATTGGACAAAACATATGACACCGCCATCTCTCGGGCCTGATTGGGCACATAATCCAGGTCACAGGCATCGTCTTTGTTTTCATAGTTAATGGTCGGCGGAACAACGCCATTCTTTATCGTCAGACAAGAGAAGACCGATTCCACACCTCCGGCCCCACCGAGCAAATGACCCGTCATGGACTTGGTGGCACTGATAGCCAGTTTATAAGCATGATCCTTAAAGACCGCCTTCATGGCCAGGGTCTCGGAGGCATCATTCAACGGCGTTGAGGTCCCGTGAGCGTTAATACATGTGATTTGCCCCGGAGCCACTTCTGCGTCGGCCAAGGCCAGGCGCATACACCTGATCGCTCCATCACCGTCTGGAGAAGGCGCCGTCATGTGATAGGCATCGGCGTTCAACCCGTAGCCGACCAGTTCCGCGTATATCTTGGCGCCACGTTTCATAGCGAAGCCCAGTTCTTCCAAAACCAGCGACCCTCCCCCTTCGGCCATGACGAATCCATCTCTGTCACGGTCAAATGGCCGGGAGGCCCTAAGAGGTTCCTCATTACGGCTTGACAGGGCCTTCATGGAACTAAAGCCGGCTAGAGCCAGCGGCGTAATGGTCGCCTCCACCCCGCCGGTAACCATCACATCCGCGGCGCCCCGTTGGATCAGCTTGAGTGAATCACCAATAGCATGATTTCCGGAGGCACACGCCGTCTGGACGGATATATTTGGACCCTTGAGTCCGAACTGGATAGCAATTTCACCGGGAGCCATATTAGAAATGAGCTTAGGGATGAAGAAGGGAGTGACTCGCCTCGGGCCACTCTCGAGCAGGACTTTATGATGCGTCTCTAGTGTTTCCAGGCCACCTAACCCACACCCGATAACACAGCCGATGCGTTCGGCGTTGGCATCGGTAACGACAAGGCCACTGTCTTTGATGGATTCAGTAGCCATGGCCACGGCATAGTGAATAAACCGATCGAGCTTCTTGACCTCTTTGGCCGGGATGTAATCCTCGGGATTGAAATCTTTGACCATCCCGGCGATCTTAGTCCTGTATTCACTCACATCAAAACGGTCGATAAGAGTGATTCCCGAAATGCCATTCGTAATGGAGTGCCAGTTTTTCTCGACGCCGATCCCTAATGATGTAACCAGTCCCAGGCCGGTAACAACTACTCTTCGCTTCAAGTGATGATCCCTCCAATTGTCTAGACGCTCGGTTGGGTTGACGCCATCCCCGGCCAAGTATCACGCCCATATCACAGGCTCCGCCGACCGACCCTGCCGGTTTATCACATCCACCATAAGGTAAAAACCGGCATGTCAACTAGTTGGTTCGTTGAAAACAACTGCTGTCGGCTGTCAACTCGTCAGGTCCTTCTCTCCAGATCGGCCGCAGACCGATGGTTGATCGCCGGATGTTAAGCCTTCATCCGCAGAATTCAGCCCCGATAGCCCGATTTTAGGTGTGTTCTTTGACGTACGTAATACAGTTGATCACGGTCTTAATCTTCTCCGCGTCCTCATCGGCGATTTCAATCCCGAATTCCTCTTCCATGGCCATGATCAGCTCCACTAAATCCAAAGAATCGGCGCCCAGGTCGTCTACGAATGAGGCCTCGGGAACGACATCCTGTTCGGCCACGCTAAGCTGATCACAGATAATCTTTTTCACTTTTTCGTCTACCGACATTAATTTATCTCCTCTTTAATTATTTTGCCGCATTATAGCCTTAGATCATATCGCCGATTCAGCGCCGAGATAACCTGGTGTCTTTGCGTCATCCAGACGGGGCCGGCTCTCAGGAACGTCTGGTTGCACCGGCCGTCACTAACCTGAGTTCAAGTCTCGGCCAAGCTTCCATGACCGAAAAAGACCCTGTCTGTTTATCACGAATCGACATTCGTAGGAAACGTCTTTTTTATATTTACAAATATAATCCGCCATTTATATGAATTGTTTGGCCGGTAA
>JADFYC010000087.1 GCA_015233295.1 Deltaproteobacteria bacterium
CGACCCGACCCCTCCTGGGTTAAGGAAGTGACGGCAGCCTGCCGGGGCCGTGTCCTGATCCGGGTTCCTTTGAATCGGTTTACCACCTTTACAATCGGTGGCCCGGCTGAAGCCATTATTATCCCCGTTGACCAGGATGACCTGATAACCGTCATCCGGCTTCTTAAGAGACTCGCTACGCCCTGGATGGTCCTGGGAAGGGGAAGCAATCTGTTGGTGTTAGACGGTGGCTATGACGGGGCCATGATAAGTCTGGCCCAGGCGGCCAACCAGTTAGTCATTACCCCAGGATCCAATACTGAGGAGTTGTTTATGGAAGCTGGGGCCGGGGTGCCGCTGTGCCGGGCGCTTCGCATCACTGTGGCTGAGGGACTGACCGGATTGGAATTCACCACCGGAATTCCGGGTAGCGTGGGGGGCGCGGTGATCATGAACGCCGGCACCCGGGATGGCCGGATAGAGGACGTGACCGAAGAGGTGACGTTTCTAACCAAGGAGGAAACCATGGCTAGCAAAATAAAAAAAGACCTGTGCTTCCAGTATCGCCATTTGGCTGTCGATTCCGATGAAATGGTCGTATCCGCCACGTTCAAGTTGAAAAAGGGGAACCCGGACCTGGTGCGGAAGACTGTTAAGGCGGCCATGGACTACCGGAAACAGACTCAACCCAAGGCCTGGCCATCCGCAGGATCAGTGTTCAAGAATCCTCCCGGGATGTCGGCCGGAGCCCTGATCGACCAAGCCGGATTGAAAGGAACCAGGATCGGGGACGCCCAAGTCTCCGAAAAACATGCTAATTTCATTGTCAACCTGGGACATGCCAGGGCGAAGGATGTACTTTCTCTAATGAACAAGGTCCAACGGACCGTCAAAGAGAATTTCGGTGTGGCCCTGGAATCTGAAATAAAGGTTATCGGCCGCTCATGAGAAGGTCTCCGCTGCTGAATATCAGATCGAACCGTCGCCGAAGAATGGCCAAAACCAAAGAACGGGTCAGAATTGGTCTGGCCAGACTTTTCCGACTGGGATACAAGGCCGTCCTCGGCGTATCGGTCATGCTGCTCTTTAGCGCCCTTCTGATCATGGGGTTCCAGGGTTTGGCCTTGAGTTCCTATTTTGAACTCAGGGAAGTTGAAACACAGGGTCTGGAGCGTCTGTCAAAAAAGGACTTGCTCAAAATAGCGGGGCTTGACGGACGAGTAAGCCTGTTGACCGTCATCCCGCCCAAGATTGAACAAAGCTTGAAGAACAGCCCTTGGATTGAAGAGGCTAAGATTAGACGGCAGTTTCCCGATAAGGTGCTTATCGCGGTGGTGGAACGCCGGCCGGTGGCCTTGCTTAATATTGGAGAGCTATACTATCTAGACCGGGAGGGCCGCCCGTTCTTCAAACCCGGTTTGGTCGACAAC
This sequence comes from Deltaproteobacteria bacterium, assembly GCA_015233295.1. GTDB lineage: Bacteria > Desulfobacterota > JADFXK01 > JADFXK01 > JADFXK01 > JADFXK01. Next base: position 1,410 of record JADFYC010000087.1, read on the forward strand.
TCCGATTTGCCCGTACTCACCGCCGGTTCCAAAGAGGATTTTAGGGCCGGAGTGTACAAAGATTTGGTGGCCATGGCCCTGAACTTGCTCGAATATCTCAAGGGTCGGGCCATCTATCTAAAGCCAGAAAATATAACTGAAATTCGCCTGGACCCGGATACGGGTTTGAGCGTTTTGACCGTCGAGCCGCGGATTCTTGTCTTCCTGGGGTTCGGCCAACTAAACATGAAGACAGAACGGTTTGAAAAAATAGCCCAGCACATGGACCGTGAGGGGCAACTTCATAGAATTCAGAAGGTTGACCTAAACAATCCCAGCCGGGTGGTGGTTAGCCTGATCGATTTGGGCGGCTCCGATCAGAATAAATCAAAGGGCCGGGCAACTGAAGACAAGACTAAAACATAGTATTCCCGGCGAGTTGAGGAGGTGGGTGCTTGACTAAAGATTTGGTGGTGGGGTTAGACATTGGAACCACTAAGATATGCGCAGTAGTTGGTGAAAGCTCGGAAGACGGCCGGGTAGAGATTATCGGTATCGGCACCCACCCATCAGTAGGGTTGCGGAAAGGTGTGGTCGTCAACATCGAAAATACCGTGGCTTCAATCAAAAAGGCCATAGAAGACGCGGAACTCATGGCCGGGTGCGAGATCACCCAGGTGTACACCGGCATCGCCGGGGGCCACATCAAAAGCTTTAATAGTCAGGGCGTCATCGCCATTAAGGGCCGGGAAATAACCAGCAGCGAAGTGGATCGCGTTATTGATGCGGCCAAGGCCATCGCCATCCCCATGGATCGGGAAGTGATACATATGCTACCCCAGGAGTTTTTGGTGGATGACCAGAGCGGTATCCAGGATCCGGTGGGAATGTCCGGGGTCCGCCTGGAAGCCAAGGTTCATATCGTCACCGGGGCGGTGGCCTCAGCCCATAACCTGATCAAGTGCGCCAACTTGGCCGGGCTAGACGTTTGCGACATCGTCTTAGAGTCTTTGGCCTCCGCCGAAGCGGTTTTGAGTCCGGAGGAAATGGACCTGGGCACGGTTTTACTTGATTTCGGCGGGGGCACGGTGGACGTGGCCATTTTCATAGATGAAGCCATTAAACACACCGCCGTGGTGGGACTGGGCGGCAATAACCTGACCAAGGACATCGCGGTCGGCCTCCGGACCTCTCAAGCCGACGCTGAAAGAATCAAGCGGAAATACGGCAGTTGTCTGTCCAGTTTGATCAAGAAGGGGGAGACCATCGAAGTTCCAAGCATCGGGGGCCAAAAACCCCGGAGTCTGTCCCGCCAGATTTTGGGTGAGATTCTAGAGCCCCGAGTGGAAGAAATATTTGAACTGGTCAATCATGAGCTGGTCAGCTCCAATTATCTCAATCGGATCACTTCCGGAATGGTCATCACCGGCGGTTCGTCTTTGCTGGAGGGTGTCCCGGAATTGGCCGAGCAGATTTTCAATATGCCGGTCAGGCGCGGTTATCCCATCAACGTCGGCGGCCTGGTGGATATTATCAACAGTCCCATGTATGCTACGGCCGTCGGTCTGATCATGTTCGGAGTGGAACATCGGCCGGAAAAGAAGTTTCGCATTCGTGATCAAAACACCTTCAATCGAGTGGTTAGCCGGATGAAGAAGTGGTTTAAGGATATCATTTAAGGGTTGTCGTTTGATATGTATCTGGCTGAAATGTCAGATATACTTTAACAAAAAATATTTTGGGGACTTCATGTAAGCTTTACCGCAAGATACCTTTTTGCCCGGATACTGAGCTTGCAAAAAAATTAAAAATGGGTTATGGAACACCCGGACCGCCGCAGACAGGCCTCGACAACCGGGAGGAAGGAATCCAGGCTGTGCCTGACATCTTATCAATCGGAGGAGAACTCATGAAATTTGAACTCATCGACAAAGAGCCCATGTCGGCCAGAATCAAAGTCATCGGCGTAGGCGGGGGTGGTAGTAATGCCGTCAATTACATGATCAAGTCCGGCCTACAGGGAGTTGATTTCATCGTCAGCAACACCGATGTCAAGGCCTTGGAGGCGTCTTCGTCCTCTCGGCGGATTCAACTCGGTGCTCATCTGACCAGAGGGCTGGGCGCCGGGGCCAATCCGGACGTTGGCCGTAATACCGCGTTGGAAAGTAAAGATGAAATCCAAGACGCTTTTCGAGAAACCGATATGCTGTTTATCGCCGCCGGGATGGGTGGTGGTACGGGTACCGGCGCGGCTCCGGTTGTGGCCCAATTGGCTAAAGAGATGGGTGTTCTGACCGTGGCCGTAGTCACCAAGCCTTTTCAGTTTGAGGGTCCCAAACGGTCCCGCGTGGCTGAAGAGGGCATCCTGGCCATGAAGGAAGTGGTGGACACCATTATCACCATCCCCAATCAGCGGCTCCTCAGCCTGGGGGTCAAGGGCGCTAAACTAATGGAAATGTTTAAGAGGGTCGATGACGTCCTTCTGTTTGCCGTTAAAGGCATTTCCGATATCATCATGATCCAGGGCCTGATCAATGTCGACTTTGCCGATGTCCGGACGGTTATGTCCGAAATGGGCTTAGCGCTGATGGGCACCGGGGTCGGGGCCGGCACAAACCGGGGTCTGGAAGCGGCCCAGGCGGCTATCTCCAGTCCGCTGTTGGACGACGTGACCATATCCGGGGCCAGAGGCGTTCTGATCAACGTCACCGGCGGCTTCGACATGACTTTGGATGAGGTCAATGAGGCCGTGTCCCTGATCAATGAACAGGCGCATGAAGACGCCAACATAATTTTCGGCACCGTTTTAGACGAAAATTTGACTGACGAACTCCGCGTCACGGTGATCGCGACCGGCATCTCCAAAGAAGAAGAAATACCCGTGCCCGCGGCCGAAACTGTCAGAGTCTTGCGGCCCAGACGTCAAGGCCTTGATCAACCGAAAGAAAAGCAGGCCGTCAACCGCCGGGCCATCGAAGAGCCCGGGCCTTACTATCAGCGTGGTCCGCAAATGGACGCCCGAAGGGGGGCACCCGCCCCGGGCAACTATGTCAGGTCGCCTCAAGCCAGTTCTGCCCCGGATTTCTACTACGACGAGGACGAACTGGAAGTCCCCACTTTCCTGCGCCGAGACGCCGACTAACCCCAGCTCAAACAACGTCCGCAACCGGATTTCGCTCCTCCGATTGGTCCGGTTACGGTCGTTTTCCATCAATCCCCCCACCTGGACATACCCGAGTCAGCCTTTGCCGGGTGGCCGGCCCCGGCTTTACGGCCCACCCGACCAGTCGGCCCGGCGCCGAGATATCCATTTAGTAGTCATAGTACCGGCTGCGAAGTGATTTGTAAATAGGTATGATTACTATTTTATAGGGATAATCACCCTACAGAATAGGGAATGGCCCCAATGACCTAGGGAAAAAACTGAGGCGAACGTTTATTTTTTATTGACAGCCTGATTAGTTGGACCAAAAATTAGAATTGAGAAGGAGGTATGTGTTTACTTTTCGGCTAAACTGGGCGGGGCCGTTTGCGTTGGGTGCGTTGTTTGATCTTGACTCTGAGTTTACACGGTTTTTTCCCGACTTTGAATACCTGATATATGACCTATCGACCATCCAGGACGAGAACATCCGGGGCGCGGCCAAGACCCGAATGACCTTGTTGCTTCAGAAATGCATAAACGATGACGGCTTGCCGGCAAAGTTAAGTGAACTGGCCGACATTTCGGCCGAATTGGCGGCCGACTGGAGCCGGGATAACTATTTAAGGACTGTTGGGCAATATCTTCTAGACACAGATAAACTAACTATGAAGGAATTGGACGATTTCTTAGATAAGGCCTATGCCGGCCGGAGAGGTGGCGTTCTACCTACAAATGCCGGCCCCGGTTGCCCCCCACCCTCCACAACATCCCTGTGTTATCCAGTGCGGATATCTTACTTTGCGGTCTTCCCGAGATCTTGCCGGGGACGGTCGCCCTGCCCACGACCGGTCAAATTTCTACCAAAATCCAAGTAAACAGGCGCGCAAGGTCATGTTTTCCACACTTCCTAATCCGTGTTGCGCTTTTGCTGCCTGAAGTTTGATCAAAACTTCTTGACACCGGCTTAATGGAGTGGTATTAAATGAATGACTACTCATTCATAAGCTATTTCGTAGCTACTCACGCATAGGATAAAATCAAAAGATTTATGGCCACCGTCAAAACAGACAACAACCAGCGTAAATCGCGGCCCAAGGATAAACGCGACAAAATTCTCCAGGCGGCATTGAAGATTTTTGCCCAGAAAGGCTTCTACAAGGCCAAAGTCACTGAGATCGCCCAAGAAGCCAGTGTGGCAGATGGCACCATCTACCTCTATTTTAATAACAAACATGATCTTTTGATCAGCCTCTTTGAAGAGATCATGAACAATATCATCAAGAGAATGACGGAGGCCATCCGCCAGGAACCCGATCCGCTGAAGCGGATAGGTGTTTTCGCCCTGACCCACCTGCAGTTGATCGACGAGAACAAAGACTTGGGTGTGATCATTCAGGTGGAAATACGGCAGAGTAGTAAATTCATGAAGGAATATAAGAACGAACGTTTTGCCCAATACCTTAACCTCATTGCCCGGATCATTGAAGACGGGCAGGAAAGCGGGGTTATCCGCCGGGAGGTTATCCCCGGGGTGGCTAAACGAGCTTTTTTTGGGGCGCTTGATGAAATGTCACGTGTCCTGGTTCTGTCCCCCCACAAGAAATACGAGGTTTTTTCGGCTGCCGAACAAATAAGCCGGATCTTTATTTCCGGCCTGGCCATAGACCCAAAGGCTCAACCGTAGAGGACGCAGAGGCAGGGAGAGCGCCCCAATCTATTCTTCATTAGCAAAAATATTTTATAAATTTTTTTGTCCTCTCTTTTTCTCAGCGCCTTCTGCGGTTAGGCTTTTAGCCTGACGGAATGTTAAATGACTAAACGAGGAATGCCGGATCATAATTAAGGAGGAAATAAATGGAAATCATCGCATGTATCAAACAGGTGCCTGACACGGAATCGCAAATCAAAATCGCCCCGGATGGAAAATCTATTGTCCAGAACGACATCAAATGGGTGATGAACCCCTACGATGAATTCGGAGTGGAAGAGGCATTAAAACTAAAAGCAAAGAACGGCGGCACGGTGACCGTGGTCAGCGTCGGCCCGAAACGCGTTACCGAGTCTATCAGGACGGCTCTGGCCATGGGCGCGGACAAGGGCATCCTGGTCGAAGACGCGGCCACGGATGATGGTGATTCCTTCACTATCGCCAAGACCCTGGCCGCGGTCGTTAAAAACATTCCCTATGACGTCATCTTCTGCGGCCAGCGGGCCGTGGATGACGATGAGGCTCAGGTAGGGGCCATGTTGGCTGAAATGTTAAATATCCCCCATGTCTCACTGGTCGTTAAGGAAGAGGTTGACTTGGCCGCGAAAAAAGTGACGGCCGAGAAGCCCATCGAAGGGGCGACTTTGGTGACGGAATCTTCTCTTCCTGTCCTGCTCACCACTCAAAAGGGACTAAATGAACCCCGTTACGCCTCTCTTCCGGGTATCATGAAGGCCAAGAAGAAGCCGTTAGAGACTAAGAAGGTGGCCGATTTGGGATTGAATGCCGAAGATGTGGGACTGGCCGGATCCAAGCTCAAGATAATGGCCCTGACCCCACCCCCCCAGCGGTCGGCAGGCAAGATTGTCGAAGGCGAAACTCCCCAGGAAAAGGCGGCCGCGTTGGTCAAATTGCTGCGCGAAGAAGCCAAAATTATCTAGGCAAATCGGACCAAGTCCAAAAGCTCACCGGGCGCGGCGTCTCGCGGCGCTTTGAATATAAGGAGAACTTATTATGGCCCAAGGTGTCATGGTAGTATGTGAACAACGAGATGGCGAGATCAGAAAGATCTCTTACGAAGTGTTGAGTGAAGGGAAACGGTTGGCTGATAAATTGGGCGCGGAGATGACCGTCGTGCTGCTGGGTAGCGGCATCGCGGACAAGGCCGCGGCTTTGGGCGGTTACGGTGCTTCTAAGGTCTTTGTGGCTGACGATCCCAATCTGGCCGTGTACACCGCCGAAGCTTACGCCAAGGCGATTGACGGCATCGTCAAACAAGCCGATCCGGCCATTCTACTGATGGGGGCTTCGGTGGAGGGTAAGGACCTGTCCGCCCGATTGGCCGGTAAGCTTTCGACCGGTCTGGCCATGGACTGCACGGCCGTTCGGATCGATGACGGCCGGTTAGTGGCGACGCGGCCTATTTATGCCGGCAAAGCTTTTGCCGAGGTGGTCATCAGCTCTTTTCCACAGATGGCGACCACCCGGCCCAATGTCATGACCGTCACTCCTCCGGATACTTCTAAGAGCGCCGAGGTGGTCAAAGTGGATGCCAATCTATCCGCCGATGATCTGCGGACCAAGGTACTGGAGGTACGTAAAGAGGCGGCGGGCAAGATCGACCTGACCGAGGCGGATGTGATCGTTTCCGGTGGCCGGGGGATGAAGGGACCGGAAAACTATAAGATTCTTGAAGAGCTGGCCACAGTTTTGAAAGGCACGGTAGGTGCGTCCCGGTCCGCCGTGGATGCGGGTTGGCGGTCCCATAGTGATCAAGTCGGTCAGACCGGGAAGGTGGTCACGCCGAATCTGTATATCGCTTGCGGAATCTCCGGAGCCATTCAGCATCTGGCCGGGATGAGCGGGTCTAAGGTCATCGTGGCCATTAATAAAGACGCCGATGCCCCGATTTTCCAGAAAGCCGACTATGGCGTGGTGGCTGACCTGTTCGACGTGGTCCCGGCTATGACCGAGGAAGCCAAAAAAATCATGTAGTGAACCAGTCAATTCAGCAGGTAGACTGATTGTCGGATTTCCTAACCTACCGCGGCCTTAGGGCGCAATTTAAGAACCAATGACTCCTACATTGTCATTCCGAACGAATGTGAGGAATCTTAAGATTTCTCGCCTTGCTCGAAATGACAAGTGGGAGCAACGACAATAGGGAGCAGCGAAATTCATGCCTGAAGTGATGATCCGGGGGAAAATCGGGCATTACGAGACCGGTCGGTCAGGACTTAGGCCCGGCCGACAGTCCATTATCTTTGTTCACGGGGCAGGAGGCGGTTCGACCGGATGGCAAGCCTACCTCAATCCTTTGGACGAGCGGCTCAACACCCTGGCCATTGATTTACCGGGGCACGGCCAATCCCACGGGCCGGGGCGGCAAACAATCGGGGATTATGTTCAGTGGTTGGACGAGCTGATCCAGACGCTGGAGCTGCCGGAGGTCTATCTGGCCGGGCATTCTATGGGCGGGGCCATCGCCATGAGTTATGCCCGGGCATTTTCTCAGAAGGTGATGGGCTTAATCCTCGTCGGGACCGGGGCCCGACTGCGGGTGACGCCTCAGATTCTCGGGGGCATCAGGGCTGATTTTGAGAAAACAGTCGATTTAATCCTTAGAGCCTGCTTCGCTGTGGAGCCGGCCCCAGCCACCCGGCGTGAGACCAAAAGGCTTATGCTTCAGGCCGGCCCGGAAGTGATGTGGGGGGATTTTACCGCCTGCGACAATTTTGACATGGCCTCTGATCTGGTTTCAATTCAGGTCCCCTGCTTGATTTTGTGCGGCCAAAATGATGTTCTCACCCCTCCCAAGTACTCCGAATACCTCCACCAAAATATCACCGGCTCCCGCCTGGCGATCATTCCCCAGGCCGGCCACCTGCTCATGGTGGAAAGTTACTCCACCGTGCTCGCCCACCTCAAAGCATTCCTCCAGCAACCAGCAACCAGTTAGGCCGTCCAGGGTCGCGTCGGGACGATCCGGCGAAGATTGCTCAAGACGTTGAGCGTATGGTTGACGATTTCTTGTTGTTGATCATCCATTGTCCGGGGCACATCTTTGGCCAGGAAGCGCCGAAAAGTTATGGCCACGTCACCTGTGATCAAGGGGTGGCCGGAGGCCAGACATAGGGCGGTGTGCCTCCCAAGACGTTCTCGGAAGGCAGTGGTGTCTTTGAGCACCAGGTCATGCTTACCGGCCCGGCCGCGGTTGCATTCAGGGCAAGCGGGGTAGAGGTTCCAGAACAGGTTGACCGGAAAACGGCGGAAAGGAGCCAGGTGGTCCAGTTCCCAGACAGCCGGTAAAGGGCGGCCGCAGTAATGGCATTCAGACAATCCAATGTCTCGGTAGGCTTGCCGGTAAAGACGGATTAAGGTGCTGTTTCGAGGCCGCGGCTGGATGACCGTGGCTTGAAAAAAAGTCTCTACCTGTAAGCCGGCGGAATAGCGGGAACAGACCTCCGCCCAGCGTTTTAGGACGGCGTCCCGCAGCCAGAAGCGCATGGCCGCTAATTCCTGGTAAACGCGGTCCGATAATTGGAGGTACTTCGTCTCAGCCGTCTCCAGATCGGGATAAGACTGGAGCGCCCGGGGTTTTGGGGTCCGGGAATTAGACTCCAGCCGTCGCCGACCGGGCCAGTCGTCGCTGGTGATAACATCGAATAAATGAATTTTCCGCTGGTTGACATTTGGAAACCGGATTAGGGGATACCTGATGATGGCCTGCCGGATTTGGCGCAACAGCCTGGCCGCGGCCGGGTGGAGGGGTCGGGCGGTATCGAGGTAATCCATGATGGTCAAGGGGGATCTATCGCGATCCAGGACGGGGCCGATGAATCCGTGGGTCTGATTGGCGGCCTTGAATTCTTCAAAACACCTGGTCAAGGAGAAAGTGGCGGCATGCCCGGAAGGTGGAGCCTGGTTTATCTGGGAAGCCAGCAAGGGCCAATAGTATTCCAGGTATCTCCGGGCAAATGTCAGCAAAGGCCAAAGATGGACGCCGTTTCCGGAACGTCGGCAAGGACTCTCGATGATCAGATCAACCAGAGCTCGAAACAAGGCGAACTTGTATGTAGATGAGACGTGCCCAAAGGTGAGGATGGATTCAATGGCCCTGGAGGTTTCCATATCTTCTACTCCGCAGGAAAAGCAAAGTAACTTATGCCGATCCGATGCTGTGCGGCGGCTTGTTGTAGCTTCTCGCTAATTCTATTTTGGGGCTTGCCATGATATTTTGCAAGCATTTTCTGCACCGCCTGATCACCCTGAGTCTCCCTCGCAAACTCGGGGTGAAAGGAACTCGACATTTGACCGGGGCCGGATAGATGGAACATACCGATGTTACAGGATATCATCCATAAAACATGATAGTTTACTTTAACATACTGTGTTTGCTAATCTTTCAAAAATTATGATCGAATATGGAATATAAACGTCAAGTAATCAGAGTCGATTTAACTAAAACAAATAAAATTCTGGTGAGATAAAAACACATGTGGCTGGTCTTAATCTATCTACAACATATTGAGCTTTTCTTTCACTTGGTACGATATACAGGATAACTAAAATTAATTTTGAATAATTTTATATACTATGCTTGACAGGGCAAGGAGATTTCAGTATCCATTATTGCAACAATATTAAATCAAAAGCTCCCATCGTAAGCGAGGGTGGCCGTTCTCCCGCTGCTGGCGAAGGTGAAGCCGGCGGGCAGGGCACCTCGGGCGTCTGGGGCCACATCTGCA
>JADFYC010000088.1 GCA_015233295.1 Deltaproteobacteria bacterium
CTTAACTATGGATAAGGCGATACTGTTAATTTAGATACACCTTTTGTTATAATTGTTACCATAATAACTAAGAGTGGGGACCACTATATCAATTTTATATCTCGCAGATTAGTTTTGCAAGAAGCTACTCATATAGAAATTTTTCTATATAATCACTGTGGTTTTCCAAGGGGGCCTGGCCGGCGCTGATGGCTCGTTGTTGCATCAGATAGTCATCTCCATAGGCGGCATGAAAAGGATTACTACCGGCAAAGATGAAGCTGCTGGTGGAGACGCAATTGTTCCCCTCCAACACGGCCACATCGGTCGTACCGCCGCCCACGTCTATGACCAGAGACAGGCCCTTTAAGGCCCCCTGGATTGGCGATATGGCCTCATAGACAAGGTGTCCCTCGTCGAACATTATATTTAGGCCGGTCAGTTTTTTGGCCTCTTGGGCAGCCGCCTTCATGGTTAGGGCAAAAGCCCTTTTCAGGTTATCCGGGGCAGCCTCATCGGGGAGATCCAGCGGCACCCCCCCGAACCGGAGAGGGACACAAGCCCTGATGGAGATGTTTGAAAATCGGTCAGGCACCTGGGGTTGGGCCTGCATATAGAAGTGGGCTTGAATCAAAATGAGATAACAGGTCAGGAAATCTTTCCAGTAGACCAGTTTTCGGCGTAATTCACCTTCCCATTTGATATTGAAGACACAAAATTTAGGATCGTTGGTGATTCCTGCTTTTAGCGTATCCCCCGGGATGGTGTAATGCATTAACGGCAAGTGGGGGAACAAGGGATGAAAGATATTGTCGGGATCCTTGAAATATGTCTCAACCTGGTTCCAGTCATCATGTTTGTTACTAAACAAACCTGTGGGAAAGACCTTGGCTGTCCCCTTTTTAGGATTGAAGTTAGGCACCCAGGCAAAATCAAACTCCTGCTGGCTCCACAGGTTGCTTGAAAAAACGGTATAGAGCAAGTCGGAGGGATTCATTTCCACCGGGGCGTTGTTGCCGGTGGGTAAACAAAAAGATGAGCAACTGTTAAGAGTCCCGAAATCGATCCCGACCAGCAATGGGCTTTGGGCCACCGGTTGAGGATCCCTGGCCGGTGGGACTGGAAAATATCCTCCGTAACAGACCCCCAGATTATCGGAGAATTCCAGGGCCACCCCGGCGGGTGGACTCCCTTGCCAGGCCGCCAGGTGGATGTCCGGTTCTATGGCGGTTAGCCCGGTCCATTGGGCTTCGGAGACATTTCTGTAGTACCAGGTTTCACCATCCCCCCCGACGATTATTGAAAGCATCTCTCGGCTGGGGCGGCCGGTCACGAGTATACTATAGTAGTTCCATCCTGTTAAAAATCTATTCGTTTCCCGGTCGCACGGCCAGATATGGCACTGGTAGGTGGCCCCAACTTTTTCCAATCCGGTCGAAGACCCTTCGATCAACGTTGCACTCACCTGAACTATAAAGGAATTCTCGTTTAAAGGATCAACCTCCCGCACCTTACCCCAGTTCTTGATCGTGTATGGACGCATATCCACATAGATCCCATCCAGGCTGGGATACATCGCCTGGTTGTCGGCATACCAGCCTTTCTCCGGTTCCAGGCAGTCTACATAATCCTTGCGCACGGGCCAGGGCACTACCGATGCGGAAGCTCGGATACTGGTGGATTGGCTGAATTCAAATGTCCGGTTGACGAAGATGTGGGCGGGATGGAGTATCTCTACCTCATAACCGGTATCAGCCAGGTCAAGGACGGTTTGGTAGTTTAGCACCAACAGACTTCTTATTTGCTCTGCCCGGAACACTCGCTTGTCAAATCCCGGTTGCATCGAGTTGGTGTATTGGAGGATCCGTCTTCCTCCTTTCTCCATGGTCAGCAGGTTGTGGGCACGGCTGGACAGGTTGAGCTGGCTGCCTCCAGGTTTCTGAATAACGAGAACTTCGCCCATCGGCCTCAAATCGGAAATTTTTTCCACCGTTGGCGCTATTGGCTGGCCAGTGGTTGTATTGATATCTCTGAAAAACTCTAAATTAAACCAGACCGATCGTCCTTGATCGCTTTTGGCATTCCGGCTGGTCCAGGCGTTGAGACTCCTACCCAACGGGCTATCCCTCTGCCAGATATTGTCTTCTCCGTTGGCCCTTTTCATTTGATGCAGGACTTCCTGCAGAGCGACATCATTGTTGAGCTGCCGCCGCAGTTTCTCGAATTGCTCGAAGAGCGGCCAAAGATAAAGACCTTTTTCACTCGTATAGCCCAGGGCGCCGGACGCCGACCGGATAGCCAACGGCAACGCGCCGATTTCTTGTGTGAATCCTCGGTCTGCCATATATAGATCATAATCCACATAAACCCGCTTGGTGGCAACCAGGGCGACCAGGGCCAGATATGCCTCTTGTAGCTCCGGACTATTGTCCAGAGAGGACTTGAAATAGAAATATGACGCAAAAACTGTAGGATAAGACACCAGACTAATTGCCCTTCCGGTATTTGGTATTTCCTGATCTTTTAATTTGAATCCCGTCCAGTTCAGAGGATGGCGGTCCTCAGTTTCCAAGAATAACTTGTCCTTAAGGTTGCTTCGAGTTTCGTTTCGTTGGGTGTCCTGGCCAAGTTCCAGTATCCGTAATTCTTCGAAAGCTGTCTTATCCCAACGCAACCGGCGTAATCCCCAAGATGGTTCCTGGGCGCACATCAGGTCCGTGACAAAGTCGTATCCCTTTTTCAATTCTTTGTCGGCACAACTGCGAAGCCGGGAATGGGCATAGGCATAAATAAAAGTCGGATTTCGCCAAATCTCGGCCTTATCGATATCCACCTGAAAAACGCCACCCTCATATTTTGCCCCCGCGGCGCTTCGCAGCAGCCGGGCGATGTGGGCCGCCGCGAAATAGGGGTAAGGGTTCTCTACCTCGACTAAGGTGTTATTAGGCTTATTGAGCGGCGCCGATTGTTGCCAAAGTTCTGGAACGCGAAAGAAATAGTACTTGAGGTTATCGTGCCGACCCTGTTTCCTTAAGTTGGCTTTGAGGTGGTCCAGATAGAACAAATTGGCCAGTTCATTATTTAAGATGATTTCCTGGATATCACTCTTACTTTTATTGATGATCCAACTGTTCAAATAGACAACATCGACTTGTTGGCCCTTGCCTAACAACATGGCCGCCAGAGAGGGCGTGACCCCGGCCCCGGTGCCGCCATAAGATGACGCGCAAAGGATTGAACGACGGGCTGAGTCACATTCCTCATGCGGTGAGAGCTCGGTCCAGGCCATAGCTGCGGCAATGGCCGGCATGTAATAATTTCCGTCTTTTATCGGTGTGGTGGCGATGCTCTCAAAGTTGGGGATACCCTGGAAGAGAGGCTTCAATTGTTGGTGATTATTAAGAAATGCCTGAAAAGTATCGTATCGGGTGGCCGTCAGGTTTATGATTTTCGGCTCAGGATGAATCCGTAGCTTGAGGAATTCGTTGTAACCGATGTTGATGTTCAACCGATCGCCGATCGCGGCCAGACCAAAATTCTCCGGTGTGTCGATGAAATAGTGACAGACGTCGGGGGATTCGGGAATTAATCCCAGGTATTGCATTCGGGCATAAGCCATGGCCACGTTTGTACCGGTGCCGCCAAGCCAAAATATATTCACCATTAGATTCTCCCTCGTATTCTCAGTGAACCCACCTTGTAAAGGAAAAAAACCAAAAAGAATAACCAGATAGGCATGGTCACCCAGATGAAATAGACCCACCACAACCAACTGAAAAGATACATTACCCCAAAAACATCAGCATAATATCCAAACCTCTTGGCCGCATCATGCCACCACGGTGCTTTGATCAAATCCCGGAAAGCTACAGGCATAATTACATTGGGCACATTGACATTTTTTACCGCGCCAAACCCCTCACGGGTTTTGGTTCTAATTTCAAGGCCGACAGACGCCCGGCATCCATCAAATAGAGGTTGCTGCGAGCTCATTGAAAACAGTTCCTTGGGACTCCCAACCGTGTCCGATGGCCGATCCGTAGAAAAAGCCATCTCATCAAGTAGGCTCTCCCTATTCGAGGGACTCAATTGAATCCTTGCCTGTTCCAACAGAGCATTTCTTAAGGTTTCAATATTTTGTTGAAGCATTCCTTCACGCCGCGTATCGTTATCGAAAAGGCGTTTCATATACTCCCGGCCATATAGGTCCAGGCTACCTAAAAAACTAAAAAAGGTTAACGCCGCCAAAATCATGAACGGACCAATGACGGCCCACGGCAGATCCTGCAACCGGAGAAGATGAAATCCTTTAATATAAGCATATAGTAGCACTACTATACCCAGGCCTAAGATAATCCAGGTAACGATGCTGTACTTTAAAGTCATTAAGGAAAAAAGGAATGGAAAAGCAAAAGAGTTACCTACAATTTGTTCCCAAAACAGCCTGTCGCAACCTGCCCCTGGGTAAGAGTAAATAAAGGTCAAGTAGATCCAGAAGGCGATGACCGGCGCCAAGAGAGCAACCCCCGTAGTGCCCCAAAAGAGGCCGCGGCTGAGCGATTGGTCCCGGAATCCCGGGAAAGTAGCGCCCAGGCGATGAGTGATTAAGCTTGCCATCAGCGGTTCCCTCCGACACACCTATAGGGTAGTTGATATTTTTCGCGGTCGACCACCACCGCCTCAACCCCATGATCACTGGTCTTAATGACAAAAGCCTCCTGGTTATTAACCTGTTTGGTCCATTCACCGGCCGGGTCGAGCGTGATGATCCCGGTTTCGGCTGCCTTCAGCAATTGGTCCTTAGTCGGTAGGTTCATTCCCTGCCGCCGGCAACTCTTTTCCGCCACGGGTTGGGTGACGGCAGAGGAAGCTTCCTTGTAAATCGCCAGGCTCTCAAGATAGACTACCACCTCAGAGCTGACTTTCGGTGCGGCTGCCCACGGCGTCGGGGTCGGCTTCGGTTCCTCTTCCACGGGTGGCTTTTCCTTCTTCCCTTTCTTTTGTTTCTTTCGCTTAGGTTCCGGAGAAGGTTTGCTTTTTTCAGGTTTGGCCGGTTCTTCCTCTTCTACTGTTAGGGCTGGCTTTGGAGCGGAGACGGTCACACGACCAGGCTGAAGACTAACGGGGACACTCGGCCCCTTGTCCTGTGTCAGTTCCACCGACTTCCCGGTACACTCATCTGGGAATTCAATTTCCACTCCTTGGGCCGTTTTCTTAACCACGACATTGGAGCAGTCGGTGCTGTACTTGGAGAAGCTTATCCCGGTAATTATAACGATATTCCGATTGACTTGAGGTACCGGCGTGGGGGGCGTCGTCACCGGCGGTGGTTGATATGGCGGCGGAGTATAGGAAGTCGTTTCGGCACATCCAGCCAGAAGGAGGGCGGCTAAGGCCGGCGCGACGGCGAATGTGACCATCGTTCCACTAAGTAGTCTTTTGATTCTGATCATAGGACATACCTCTTAATCCGGGTTGGTGAGAGATAGGTTGGGAGAATTTTTACGTGTTGCCTAGTCTATTTCGCCTGGTCTATGCAAAATACCGGCATCAAACCTAGGCTGATTCATACCGACTTCACATATAACCTGAGTTAATCTTCCCGTCAATCGGGGCTGCCCTGATTTTACGCTGCGAAAAACCGGATTTTTTTGTCAGGAAAAGGATGACGTTTTTGTAAGGCAGGATCATAAATCAATTTAGTTGATGACTTATGGGAAGTATTTTCGGGCGGCGAGGCCCCGGGCGGGTTGCGAGGCATGGGGTTCGGGTTAATTTCAGTGGTCGTTCTGGAGGAGTTACTTCGGACATTCTATTTGGCGGGAGGACAATCCAAGTCGTAATCATTAACAAAAAATTTGGAATTTAAGTAGAACCTTTTGGACATGTGCCGGGTACGCGTTGAGCGGTGATCGTAATTCCATGAGATCAAAGCCCTAACGCGAAACACGCAACACGTAACCCTCAAAACGCACCTGACACTCTAAACATCAATCAAGGCAGCCCTAGGCCGGGACCCGGCTGTGGCGATGAGCTGAATCATCTCCTTTACCGCCCGATCCAGGCCGACCATGACGGCGTGGGCAATGATGCTGTGCCCAATGCTATATTCCCTGATTTGCGGGATAGCCAGGAATGGCTTGATGTTCTGGTAGTTCAAACCGTGGCCGGCATGGACATGCAACTTCAACTCCTCTCCCAGTCTGGCCGCCTCAACTATCCGGCTGAATATTTCTTGCCGTGCAACCTGAGTCACGGCATCACAATAGTGCCCGGTGTGAATCTCGATGGTGTCGGCGCCGATCTTGTGGGCGGCATGGATCTGCACGGGATCAGCATCAATGAACAGGCTGACTCGGATGCCGGCTTTTTTGAAGGACTCAATATACGGAGCCAATACGTCCCTGTGGTGGTGGACATCAAGCCCGCCTTCCGTAGTTAGTTCGGCGCGTTTCTCCGGAACCAGGGTGACCATATCAGGCTTAAGTTCCAGGGCGATATTGACGATCTCCGCGGTCGCGGCCATCTCCAGATTCATACTGGTGGTAATGGTTTGGCGGAGCAACCTGACGTCGCGGTCCTGAATGTGACGCCGGTCTTCTCTGAGATGCACAATAATCCCGTCGGCGCCGGCCAGCTCAGCCAGGGCGGCCGCAGTCACCGGGTCCGGTTGATTGATCCCCCGGGCCTGTCTAAGGGTGGCCACATGGTCCACGTTGACGGACAGTCTGGGCAATAGTGTTTCCATATTCAGAAGAGTCATGGAGTTGGAGGGGTTATGACCTTTTGTCAAGGTATGGGTCCTTTCATCTAAATTTGGACGCAGTTTTAGAGTCGCTTGTTACTATTTTCCGGTTTCGTGTTATGCGTCCGGAGTTGTATCTACGAACTTCCGGTTGCCTCCAACCAGTGACCAGCACCAAACAACGAGGCTTCACTTCAATCGATCGATCCGGTTGAGTTCATTCTTGAGGCGAGAGGTGAAATCGAGTAATTTTTCTTTGAGCCCAGCGGCGGCCTTGTCCAATTCTGCGGCGTAATCCTGGCGGAGGACGCCGGCCAGCCAGACGGATTTGGCGTTAATGTCTTTTAAATAGCTTCTGGCGCAGAGGGGGATCATGATGGCTTCGATCAGCAAGAAGGCCAGCAGGGCGGTCAGTCCCTGGGGAGTGTACAGGGTCAGGATCAAGTTTATGGGCATTTGGTAAAAGGCCGGCCAATTCCCGTGCCGGACCACCTGGGATACCAAAGCTGGATCTAACAATCTAATGATCAGGAAAACCAACGGAAGCAATAGAACCAAGGAATGTTTAATCTTCCGCCAGCGATAGCCGAATTTCATGAGGGGTTCTTCCCTCAGGGAGTTGCTGATTCTCTCCCTAAAGAAAAGAGCCGCGGTAGTGATCGTTTGGGGGACAAACTTTTCGGGGCTGTGCAGCATCTCCGGACGGCTTTTGACACCCCACATATCCAGATTATGGGCCAGCCGGTGACAAAAGTAGACCAGGCGATTGACCAGAACTCCGGTCTCTTCATGGGGCGTCAAGTTAAGATTGGAGATGTCCGGAGTCCGCGGCAGGCCATGAATGATCAACGTGAATAAGCGGTAAACGGCCAGACAGATCCGGACCGGCCAAATTGCTTGAGTCGGCTGGTAAAGCAATACGGCCAGCAGTTTTTCCAATCGTCCGGCCAGGGAGGCCTCGGCCAGATTCTGGGACAATCCTCGGATATCATCCCAATCGGTGATCAAGGCTTGTTCGGCATTCTCGACCGCCCCTTTTCCGGCCCGGCCGGTGAGCGAAGTCTTGACTTGATGCACAATCCGGGACAGCTCGGATTCGACATTGGCCAGCTTTATGGCCTGGATTTCCTTTTCTTCTCGCTTTTTGAAGACCAGGTCTTTAAAGGCGATAAAATTTGGGTCCTTATCCCGGTTCTGGTCAATGCCCGACAGCGCACAAAAATAAAACAACAACGGCTGCATGATACCGACCCGGTTGAGCTTTAGGGTGAATCCTCCCACGACTTGAGATAGCTGGTCCTGGCCGGTGTCGTTGTGGTTGTTCAACAGATCGGTTTTGTTCAGGACAAAGATGAAATTATCCTGAGACTGAGAAGCCCGGCCCAGCATCTCATAAAAGCTTAAATCGCCGTATTTTTCTGGCGAAGTAACCCAAATAACCAGATCAAACCGGGGCAGCATGTCCAGGGCGATGACTCGGTGCTCTTCGATAATACTATCAAAATCAGGCATATCAAAAACTACAATATTCCTGATCCGTTCCACCTGGTGAGGTGCGTC
Source organism: Deltaproteobacteria bacterium (assembly GCA_015233295.1). Lineage (GTDB taxonomy): Bacteria > Desulfobacterota > JADFXK01 > JADFXK01 > JADFXK01 > JADFXK01. The sequence continues at coordinate 8,285 of JADFYC010000088.1, forward strand.
GGCGATATTGATGGACTTAACTTGCTCACTGAGCGCCTCAAGATCGATCTGGGTGTCTTGATGATGATAACACACCGGTCTTTCGGTGAAGGGCCGTTTGGTTGAGGATCCGGAGATTTTCTCCCCGGCCAGGGCGTTGATGATGGTGGATTTACCCACGCCCGCTCCCCCCATCAGGCCTATAAACAAGACCCCCTCGGTTCGCTTCACCCGGGAGGCCAGTTCATCCACTTCCAACCCGACGGAGGCCCTGACCTCCTGATCCACCCACAGAGACGACCCGGAAGCCAGCTCCTTGAGCTCGGTAATTCGTTCTATCAACTCTTTTTTATATGACATAGCGATGGCAGCCCGGCGCCGAATTCTGAGATTTATTAGAACAGGAGATATACGATGGCAATCTCTAACAATCAGAGTGAAAACCGGCCCTAATCAAGTAGGCGCAGCCCGTATTTCTTGACCAGCAGATCTGAGGCGTCATAAGCCGCCGCCGCGGCTTCCGGTTGATTGCAGAGAGAAGTGAACAGATATTGATATCGCTTTCGTTGGTCTTCTAATATCTGGGTGTAAGTATCCTGGTAGCGCTGATTTAGTTCCCGGCCAATGGCGGCCACCTCACCCCGGGTGAACAACTCAATCATCACTTTAGGAACAAATGGAACCACCACCGAGCCCAAGAGCAGCTCGAAGAAAGTCAGTCCGCCGCCGATGGCCGACTCGATCATCACAATGAAAATCATCCAGAGCACGGATGCGGAATATAGCCCCGCTTTTTGTCCGGGAGGCAGACCATTCTTCAACGCCTCGAACCGTTCCTTGATCCAGGCATCGGTCTCGTCTTGCCGGCTATCAAAAGCGGCCTGGATTTCCTCTTTGGACAAGATCACCCCCGGCGCGGAGACGGCGGCCAGCAGGGGCTGATCGGACGGCAATTCGGACAGGTGATGACTGAGCGCATGGTTGAACATGGTCAATGATTCTAAAGCGGGGTTCAAATTGACCAGCACGCGGATCCGCTGCAGGTCGGTCTGTTGGGTATCCACCACCGGAGCCGACGCGGAGCCGGGCACGGCGGAACGCAATCTCAGACGACTCATGACAAAATCTTTGACGTACTTTCTGGGGCTGCGCATAAAGTCATACTTTTGCATCATTTCCTTGAGATGTTCCCGGATGTGCTTCTTTGTCTGTTCATCTAGCCGGGCATCCATCGTTTCCATGAGATGAAACAGAGCCTGCTCGTGAAAGACATTAACATCGGCCAGAATAGAATCCAACTGGACTTTTTCAGCCGCTAATTCATCCCCAAGCCACTTTAGTTGGGCTCGACCGCGTTCCCGTAATCGGTCCAGCTCCCGACTCCGCAGCCGCGGGACTTCGTCGTCGGTGGCCAGGCCGGCCAGGCGTCGCTCCAGATCGTTCAGGGTTACTCCGGCGCCTCGGACGTAGGGAATGACAAACACGTCTTCAAAGGGCACCGCACCGGGACCGACCTGGGCCAGGAAATCATCTCTGGCCTGGGAAGAATCCGATTTATTGAAGGCAAACAGCATCCGTTTCCCGTCTTCGTTGGCTTGCTTGATCATTTCCGAAGGGAGGCGGTCGGCGTATTTCTCTTCACTGGTCACGAAGATAATTAAGTCGGCCAGGGCGTAGATATCCTCGGCCATCATGTGATTGGCCAAATCGACACTATCCAGGTCGGGATTGTCCACTAGGACCATGGACGCCCATCTGGGGTCGGTATGTTTGACTAATAGCAACTTAGCCGGCCAGCCGGTCAACCCCTCCGGCGGGATGTCGTCCACATCCATGACGATGGTCTCGAAATCGGGCAAAAAGGCGCTGTCGTCAAAGACCTCCAGGTGCGAGGCATGACAATACAAAACCGGTCCCGTGGTTTTTGGCCGTTCCACGCCGGGCAGCCCAATCCGCCTGCCGGCCAGAGCGTTGAGTAGGCTGGTCTTGCCGGTCCCCGTGCCTCCCTGGAAGGAAACAATCAACGGAGGACGGTTGCCCAGGCTCAGCTTAAAGAAAAAAGCAGCCAAAATTTTAACGGTTTGGGATACCTTTTTGGTCAGGGCCTCACTATCGGACATGAAAGGCGTGGCCCTAATCTCAGATATGGCCTGAATGAGCTCGGATATATTTGATTTATTCACGATTATTCAGTTCGCTGCCGGCCAAAAATTCCGGCTTTGAGGCTTTCTAAAATAGTTAAGATGCGGTTGACATCCAGATTCATCTGATCGATCTGGGCGTAATTGATCTCTCGATTTCGTTCCTCGGTTTGAACCATCTGGCTGATCAATTCGACATCAACCACAAAAGATTTGGACAGGTTTTTCAGGTCGGCCAGGGTTTTTCCGGCCAGGCTGTCAATCAGTTTGAAGGCATAGGCATACTTAAAATTTTCTTTAAAGTCCATGAATGACATGGACATTTCCTTCATCGCTTCTTCTTTGATCAAGGCGGTCGCATCTCGGTAAAACTGGATGTCGAATTGGTTTGTTCCGTCTTTGACTTCCGGAGTTTTGAAGATTTTTCGGATCAGGTTCTCGAAACCTCTCGCCGCCTTACTCAATCCCGAGTAAATGAAGACGCGGGCCTTCATCCGAAAATCGTAAGGAATCGTGGCGCT
>JADFYC010000089.1:0-497 GCA_015233295.1 Deltaproteobacteria bacterium
TGGAAAAATCTAGTATTATCACCACCCAAAAGGGCCTGAAACCGGGTTGTTCCATCCGCCGCAAAGCCATTGAACCCAGGCATTAGGCCAGGCCGGACTGGGAGATTTTCAAGTTGCTGGCCGAGCGGCTGGGCGTTGGCGAATACTTCAAGTTTAAGGATATGCACGATTTTTGGAGATGGCAGTTGAATGGCACGGGAGTGGATGTGTCGGACCTGGACAAAAAGGGATTTGTTAACCTGGTCGACCAGGAAGTCTGGTGGGACAGATTAGAGGGCCTAAAATTCAAGACCCCCTCAAAGAAAATAGAATTCGTCTCCAGCCTGTTGGAGGAAAACGGGTTCCCCTCCTTTAAGCCCTTCGAGCGGCCCAAAAAACCGGCCAAGGGCCAATATCGGCTGGCCTTTAGCCGAAGTCCGGTGCATAATCACGGGACAACTATGAATAATCCGGTGCTCCACGAAATTATGCCGGAGAACACGCTCTGGATTAAGGCC
>JADFYC010000089.1:517-10859 GCA_015233295.1 Deltaproteobacteria bacterium
TCTTGGCATAGCCAACGGAGACATGGTCGAGGTCACCTCTGCCGACGGAAAATATTCGGGCAAGATTCCGGCCTACGTGACCGAATTCATCCATTCTGAGACCGTGTTTATGGTCCATGGTTTCGGCCGCAAGGTGCCCTGGCAGACTCGAGGATATAACAAAGGACTGGGGGATTACCGCTTCGAAACGGGCCTGCTCAACGTCTATGACCCGGTAGGTGGTGGTAACGCCTTGTTGGAATGTCTGGTCACGGTCAAAAAAGCCGGCTAAGCCGGTAACCTGAGGAGAATCGAATGAGCAAATACGCCTTATACCAGGACGTAGACCGGTGTATCGGTTGCTATAGTTGTGAGGCCCACTGCAAAGTCAATAAAACCCTCCCCATGGGGCCGAGGTTGTGTCGCATTATTCCTGTTGGGCCAAAATTAGTCAATAACTTACCTCGGATGAGTTATTGTTTTATGCCCTGCTTCCATTGTGAAAAGGCCTGGTGTGTGGCCGTGTGTCCGACCGGGGCCATGCAATATCGGGCTAAGGACGGCATCGTGTTTGCGGATCCGGAGCTATGTATCGGCTGCAAAGCCTGCATTTCCGCCTGCCCCTGGGGCGCTCCCCAATGGAATCCGGAAACGGGCAAAGTGGTCAAATGTGACTATTGCATGGACCGGTTAGATGCCGGATTGGAACCCGCCTGCGTCAGCAAATGTATCACCAAATGCCTTCATTTCGGAGACCCGGGAACTATCAGTGAAATCCGTCGGCAGCGCTACGCCAGGTCCGCCGCGGAATTTTAGCCGCCACTGCGCCGTTAGGGAGATGGTATGTATTTCATTATGGCTTTTGAAGTACACAACAAAGACCATGACAAGAAATTTAACGAGCAGGAATTCAGGCAGGAGGTCATCAAATTCATCACCGGCAAAGGAATGCGGGCCAGACAGTTGATCAGAGATTTTTTTGTCATTCCCTGTAAGGAAACTTCCTTTGAACAAAAACGGGATGTCATCCTGGATCTGGTCAGGAACGCCGTTGAAAAAAAGCATATGGAAATATTTATCACCCCGCCGATTGCCAGCAGCAAGATTTATGGCTATTACGCCGGAGAAGTGAAGGATTAAATTATAGATCGCGGCCTTTAGAAAGGACGCTTAGATGAAGCCCCCTGTTCAGACCGGCCCTGACCAAACCCCGGCCAATGTTTTTCCCGAGAGCTTGCCGGGAGTTGACGTCCCCCATGGACTGGCGCGGCTGGCCGGTGATCAAAACCTGCTCAGGCAACTCCTCATAAGTTTTTCGCAAGACTACGGCAGGTACCGGTTTGAAATCAAGAATGCCCTGGCCGTCGGCGATTGGGACGAGGCCGCCAAGTCATGCCATGCCCTCAAAGGGATCGCCGCTATGATCTCAGCCAAGGATTTGAGTGCCGCCGCGGCCGCCCTGAACGAGGCAATTCGGCATGGGAAAAGAGATAATTTAGACCCATTGGTGGCCCGGTTTGACCTGGCCTTTGACCAGGTGATGTCGGCTGCGGCCATCTTGATGGCTATGGAGGACAAAGAACCTCGGGATGCAACGGCCGACTATGACAGGGGCCCGGACTCTCCGGCAGACCTGGCGCCGATGTTCAATCAGATGGCCGACCTGCTCAAGAGGAATGACTTCGACGCGGTGTCATGTTTCCGGTCCTTCCAAGAGCGCCTGGGGGACCGTCGACCGGCCGAGGGTGTGGAACAACTTGGGGTCGAAATGAACCGGTTTGATTTCGACCATGCCCTCCAAACGCTGAAGAGGATGGCCGCGGCTTTGGGGATTCCCCTTAAGTTATAGATGATCCGGTGTTTACCGCGGCTGATGATACTGCCTTTGGATCGCCGGCCAAATAAGCCGAATTCAACCGGCGTCCGGGATGCGCCTATGAAAAAATCTTGCCCTTTCTGCAATTGTGACCACCCCGTATTGGAAAACTCACTGGCCTACGCCATCTATGACAGGTATCCGGTCAACGAAGGACATCTGCTGGTGATCCCGAAGCGGCATTTTTCCGACTTTTTCGAGTGTCGGAAAGAAGAAGTGGCGGCCATCTTTAATCTGCTCCTGAATGCAAAAGGGTTACTCGATGATAAATATAGGCCGGATGGATACAATATAGGGATTAACTGCGGTCTTCCTTCGGGACAAACCATAATGCACTTGCACGTTCACCTGATACCCCGCTACCAGGGCGACATGGAAGACCCCACCGGAGGCGTTCGGGGAGTCATTCCGGCAAAACAGAAGTACCCCACCGGGCAACCGAACTAGCCCTCATTCATAGCCTTGCAGGTTTTCCGGCCGGTATCAACATGAATGAGATGGTTTATCCGGTTCGTCAACCCCACGTCTTGCTTCAGACTTCCTGCAGACCGCGGCTCGTAAAACCCTCACCAACCGTTCCAGCCTAACCACGTCAAGACCCGGAATTTCAACTTCAAGCATAATGCCCCCGGCGTTCAAAACCAAACAAACCTTCCCGCACCGGGCGACAACTTTTAAGGTTGCTGTTTGACCTGAGTTCCGGTAGAATTAAGCGGCTATGGGCACGCCGCAGCCATCGTCGGCCACCTTAAACGCCAACACTTCATCACTTTTGATGTTTGCCTGGTTATGATGCCGGTCGGGTCTAAACCGATAATGCGATTTGTGGCGGAATGCAATTGAAGGGGTATAGATGAGGGAGCAACTGAATCATCAAACACAGTTTTCAAGGCGGGCCCTTGGAGGCGGTTTGGCCGTTGTGTTGGCGGGCTTTATCCTGACCCTGATCATTTTTTGGCAGGTCCGGCAGTCGGAACTGGCGGCCTTTCATATTCGATTCGAGCGCGATACCGCCATGCACACCGAACTTCTCAAAAAACGGCTCGACGGTTGTCTTCTGGTGGTTAAAACGATCGGCCGGCTCTTTTATGTGACGGAACAGGTAACCGCACAAGATTTTTCGGCTTTCACCCGCCCCTTTGTGGCCGGGCAAGTTGAACTTAGAGCCTTGACCTGGGTGCCCCGGGTGTCCGGCCATGACCGCGCCCAGTTTGAGGAAGAAGGACGGCGGACGATCGGTCCAGGCTTTCATATCTATGAGCGTGACGCCGGGGGACACAACATTCCCGCGGGAGAGCGGAAGGACTTATACCCGGTTTTCTATTTGGAACCCTTTGGCAAAGGGATCCTTCCGGTGATCGGATTCGACATGGGGTCCAATCCAGAACGCCTGGTTGCATTAGAGCGGGCCCGGGACGCGGGGCAGCCGTCTGCCAGTGGGCTGGTCAACCTGGCAGGGAAGACCTTCATGCCTGGTTTCGTCATCTACGTCCCGGTCTACCACCAGGGAATGCCCATCACGACCGTCAAACAGCGGCGAGACGCTCTGAAGGGATTCGGCCTAGCGGCCTTCCGTGCCGACCTTCTCCTGGCCATGGCCATGCGGCATAGGGAGTTACATGGGGTTGACGTGGAACTGTTAGACCTTTCGGCACCGCCGGAGAAGCGCCTTCTTCACCGGTGGGTCTCCCGGTTTTCCGCCATGGATTCATGGAGTTCCCATCTATTTCCCGTTCCCCAGCCCTCTGTCCAGAAATTCTCCTTTGCCGGCCGGGAATGGGGGATGGAGTTCACGGCCAATCTTGATTATCTAGAACGAAATTATCCGCTGGCCTATTGGCTTCTACTTCCCGGCGGAGGTTTGCTGACCTGCCTGCTGGGCCTCTATCTCTGGACCATTTTATCACAGCGGCAGCGGATGGAACGCCTGGTTTTCGAGCGTACCGCCGACTTGCTTGAAAGTGAAGAGCGGTTCCGGGTGCTGGTCGAGCGAGCGCCGGAGGCTATCGTTGTTTTGGATGTCGATTTGAACCTGTTTGTGGACGTTAATGCCAACGCAGAACGACTATTCGCCTGCCCCCGTGACGAACTGCTGCAGTCCGGACCGGAAAGATTCTACCAGCCGGACCAGCCCGATGCCCTTCCTATCGCCGATAGTATCCGTGAGCATATCACCCGCATTCTGGCTGGAGAAGAGATGACCTTAGTGCGCGCTATCCGCAACGCCGTAGGCCAGAATTTTCTCTGTGAGGTCCGGCTGGTCAGATTGCCTTCAGGAGAGCGCCGGTTGATCCGCGGCAGCTACATCGACATCACGGAACGCAAACGGGCTGAGGAGGCGCTGAGGAAGAGCGAAGGAAAATTAAGGGCGGTAATGAACATTCCCTCATGTGCCATCATCGTCCAAGACCGCAACGGCATCGTCACCGACGGGAACGTCACCCTGGCCAAGAGATTTGGCAAAGATATTGACGAAATCAGAGGGAGGTGCCTCTGGGATCTACTGCCGCCGGAGGTCCTGGAGAAACGAAAAGCAATCGCGGAGGAAGTTTTTCGGACGGGGCGTCCTATCCGCTTTGAAGACGAACGGACCGGGACATGGAATGATCATACTCTCTTTCCAATAATGGATGATGCTGGAGAAGTTGTAAATATAGCCATAAGCTCCATCGACATCACCGAGCGCAAACAAGCCGAGGCAGAGCGAAAAAGGTTGGAAGCCCAGCTTCGCCAATCCCAAAAGATGGAAGCCATCGGTACCCTGGCCGGAGGAATTGCTCACGATTTCAATAATATTCTCAGCGCCATCTTCGGGTATACCCAACTGGCCTTAGATGATCCCGGGGTTGGTCAAGTAATCCGGGAATATCTGGAAGAAGTATTGACTTCGGCTAAGCGGGCCAGAGATTTGGTCAAGCAAATATTGACTGTTAGCCGCCAATCGGAACAAGAAATGATCCCGTTTGAGATTGCGCCGGTCATAGAAGAAAGCGCAAGGCTCATTCGGGCTTCCTTGCCCGCCGACATCATCATTAAACAAGAAATATTAGAACAACAACCAGTTATCATGGGAGATCCGACCCAGATTCATCAGGTCTTGATCAATCTCTGTACCAACGCTGCTCACGCCATGCAAGATAGCGGCGGTGTCCTGGAAATACGACTCAGCGAATTTAGTCTTGATGTTGATTCCGCCGTGAGATATATTAACTTGCAACCAGGGCCCTATCTAAAACTAAGCGTGAGCGACACCGGGCATGGCATGGAAGGCAAAATGCTAGACCGGATATTCGATCCTTTCTTCACCACCAAAGAAATAGGCAAAGGCACCGGGATGGGCCTGGCCATTGTCCACGGCATAATCATGAGACATGGGGGCGCCATTAGTGTCTATAGTGAGCCGGGCCAGGGCGCAACTTTTAATATCCTGCTGCCGATACTAAAGGATCAGGCTGAGTTATGTCAGGAGGACGACGCGGTTGCACCGACCGGGGTGGAAAATATCCTCCTGGTTGATGATGAACCAGGATTGGTCGATGCGGGCCGAAAGATGTTAGGACAACTGGGTTACCACGTTACAGCCATGACCAGCGGGTTGACGGCGTTAGAGGCTTTTCGGGAACACCCGGACCGGTTCGACCTGCTGATCACGGATATGGCCATGCCCAATATTGCGGGTGACAAATTGGCCAGGGAGATAATGGCCATTCGTTCGGATTTCCCGATCATTCTTTGCACCGGCTTCAGTGAGGCCATCAATGAGGAAAAGGCGAAGCAGATCGGTATCAGAGGTTTTATCATGAAACCTATAGACATGAACAATCTGGCCGGACTTATTCGGCGAGTCTTGGGCTAATGAATGATCGTCGTTGGTTTGGTCTAAAGTGGGAGGTGTTGAATGCCGGTTGATTATCACCCAAATATGCCCATGAGTCGTGTCGCTCCGGTCTGTGCCTTGATCACTGCCGGCATGGCCTTGATCACGCTGGCCGGTTGGGTGTCGGACGTGAGCACTCTCAACAAGTTCGGTATGGAATATATTCCAATGGCGCCAAGCACGGCCCTGGCCTTCTTGATATTCAGTTGCGCCTTGTTCGTCCAATCGCAAGGGTTATCTCGCCGGATTAGTTCATCACTTGTGCTACCAGCGGCCATTCTTATCTCAGCCTGGAGTATGTTGATCCTGGTCCAATTTGTTACCGGCTCTGATTTGGGCCTGGAGCGGTGGCTGGTTTATACCCCGGAGACCTTCGGCACGATTCCGGTCGGCCGGATGTCGCCCATCACCGCTTTGATCTTTATGCTCGGTGGCCTATCATTACTGTTCATTCTCGTTCCCGCCGAGAAAGTACCGGTGGCCCGGGACGTGGCCGCCAGCCTGGCCATCGGCGTTATGGCGGGTGGTTTCCTGGTGATCCTTGGTTACTTGTATCAGACGCCGTTGCTGTCCGGTGGAGGGATCATTCCGCCGGCTGTGCCCACCGCGATTTCTTTTGTTTTGCTGGGTCTGGGGTTATTGATCCCCTCCGGCCGATATGTCTGGACCCCAAGAGGTTTTGTTCCCGTGTTAATCTCGCTCGGTTTGGGGATTCTGGTATCCGGCACCACGTTCATCTTCGTAGAAAAATCCGAACAAGCACGGATTCAAACCAAATTTGAGCATGATGCGGCAAACCTGGTTACCGCGGTAATGCGAAGCATCCAGCATAGTCTGGATGAACTCGAGAGCATTAGCAGACTCTATGCGGCCAAGGGAACTGTAACGCGGGATGAATTCAAGATATTTGTGACTGATTCCTTGCTTGATCACTCGATTCAGGCATTTTCATGGAACCCGGTGGTATCTGATACTGAGCGGGGTGCTTATGAGTCGGCGGCCCAACGTGATGGTTTTGGGGATTTCAAGTTTACTGAGCGGAATGCTCAAGACGAGCTGATAACGGCCGGCCGTCGCCGGCAATATACCGTGGTTTACTATATTGAACCTTATGTGGGGAACGAGAAGGCGCTGGGGTTTGATGTCGCGTCCAACCCCGCCCGCATGGCCGCTTTGGATAAGGCACGCGATACGGGGGAAATGGTCGCCACTCTACCGATCAAGTTGGTGCAAAAGACCGGCGATCAGCCAAGCGTATTGATCAACCGGCCTATCTACCGTAATGGAAAGCCACATGGGACCGTCGAAGAACGGCGGGCGAACCTGGCCGGGTTTGCCGTCGGAGTCATTCGGGTGGCAGACATGGTCAGAGCGGCCTTGCGCGGGCTAAACCGGGAGGGCATAGAAATATCACTGCATGATGCTGAAGGAACCACATCAGGTCAAGACTTCCTTTACGCCTCGGGAATCGATGGACGCAACCAGCGTGGTCTCCACTGGGCCACATCGTTTAATTTGGCTGATCGTCCATGGTCGGTCCAAACCTGGCTGCCTTCGGCCCACCTGGCGGCCCGGTACAGGTTCCAAACCTGGAACGTTCTGCCCACTGGATTGTTGTTGACGATTCTGCTGGGTGCTTACTTGCTTGCTTCGGCGCGCCACGGTGTCGAAACCAGGCAGACCGCGGAGGTGTTGCGACGCGAACGAGACTTCATCGGTCGCATTAACGAGACCAGTCCGGTGGGCATTCTGGTGCTGGACCGTCAAGGAAATATCGTTTCTGCAAATAATCGGGCTGAGCAGGTCCTTGGTCTGACTAAGGAAGAACTCAACCAACGAACCCTTGACGCCGCCACCTGGGGCATTACCGACTATGCCGGTAATCCCGTACCCGATGAAGAGCTACCTTGTTGCCAGGTGTTGCGGACCGGTCGGTCGATATTCGACATGCGCCTGGCCATAGATGGGAAAGACGGCCGGCGAATGCTGATCTCTGTCAACTGTTCCCCAATCTTCAATCAAACGGGTGAATCGGATGGGATGATCGCCACGGTCGCGGACATAACCAGACAGATCCAGGCCGAGCAGGAACTTCAAGATAGTGAGGCGAAATATCGAGCTTTAATTGAAACAACGGATACCGGATATGTAATTCTTGACCTGGAGGGAAAAGTCCTGGAGGCAAACTCAGTCTATGTCGGACTGACCGGGCATGATAGTCTGGATCAGATATTGGGTAAAAGCGTGATGGAATGGACCGCGGAACATGACCGTGAGCGTAATGTTCACGAGGTAAGAAAGTGCATCGAGGGGAAGTCCATAGGAAACCTGGAAGTCGATTATGTACAAAGCGATGGACGGATCATTCCCTTAGAGATCAATGCGATGCTGATGGAGATGGCCGGAGGTAATAAGATTCTTAGCCTGTGCCGGGACATTACCTCGCGCCGACAGGCGGAGAGAGCGCTACGCCGGAGTGAAGAGAAATATCGCCAGATATTTGAAAACGCCCCTGTCGGAATATTCCATTCCACTACAGATGGAAAATTTGTCGATGCAAATCCGTGGCTGGCTCAAATGTTGGGTTATGCGTCACCTCAAGAAATGATTTCCGTTGTCAACGATGCCTCGATTGCCGAAACTGTGTATACGTACCCGGAATGCCGGCTGAACATGGTAAAAAAAGCGTTAATGCGCCAGGGAGATTGGATTGAGACTGAAAACTGTTTTCGGCATAAAGGTGGTGGAACCATTGTAGTGCGTCTGTTGATTCGAAATATCCCAAATGAATCCAGTGAATCGTATTTGTTGGAAGGATTTATCGAAGATATCACCGAGCGCAAACGGACTGAAGAAGAACATGCCAAACTGGCGACGACCATAGAGTATGCCGCCGATAGTATCATTTTGACGGACCGGAAGGGGATTATTGAATATGTCAATCCTGCGTTTGAGGAAGTCAGCGGCCGGCCTCGGGAAGAATTAATTGGTCGTAATTTCAGCATGTTTATGAGTAAAGAGCATAATCCGGCTTTCTACAAGGAAATGTGGCGCACCATCACTAGCGGTGAAGTCTGGGCAAACCGCATTATCAACACAATGGAAGATGGCCGGATTTGCGAATTTGAGACGAAGATTTCACCAATTAAGGACCGCAATGGAAAAATTATCAACTTCGTGTCCATTAACCGAGACGTCACCATGGAAGCCAGGCTGGAAAACCAACTGCGCCAGGCTCAAAAAATGGAGGCCATCGGCACGCTGGCCGGAGGAATCGCTCATGATTTCAACAATATTCTGGGTTCCATCTTCGGCTACACGCAACTGGCTCTAGACGATGCTAAGTCGGGCATTGTCAATGTCGAATTCTTGGAAGAAATATTCAAAGCGGCAAAGCGGGCCAAGAACCTGGTCCAACAGATATTGGTAATCAGCCGGCAAACAAAATATGAAAAGAAACCGATTGAGCTGGCCCCAATTATTTACGAGAGCATGAAGTTGATGCGGGCGTCCTTACCGGCCAATATCGATATCAACCAGGAAATATTAGCGGAAAAAACAACAATATTAGGTGACTCTACCCAAATCCATCAGGTCTTGATGAACCTTTGCACTAATGCCGCCCACGCCATGCAGGAAAACGGCGGCGCCTTGAAAATAAAACTTGCCGATTTCTATCTTGATCCCCATGAAGCAGTTAGATATATCGGCATGTCACCGGGGCCTCACCTGAGGCTGACGGTAAGCGACACGGGGCACGGCATGGACCGCAGAACACTGGACCGGATATTTGACCCTTTTTTTACGACCAAAGAAACGGGCAAGGGGACCGGCATGGGTCTGGCCATTGTCCACGGAATAATCAAAAGCCACGGCGGAGTCATCACTGTTTATAGCGAGCCGGGACAAGGATCGACCTTTAACATCTTGCTGCCACAAATGAAAAGTCAGCCTAAATTGACAGTCGATCATATAGACGCCATCCCAACCGGGTCAGAAACCATCCTGCTGGTAGATGATGAACTCGGGTTACTCGAAACCGGAAAAATGATGTTGACGCGATTGGGCTATAACGTTATGGCCGAAACAAACAGCTTAGCCGCATTAGAGACCTTTGCGGCTCATCCGGAGGATTTTGACTTATTAATTACCGATATGACCATGCCGGGTATGACTGGGGACAAATTGGCCAAGGAGATACTGGGCATCCGGCCAAATCTTCCAATTATCCTTTGTACCGGTTTCAGCGAGGCCATCAGTGAGGAGAAAGCAGAGCAAACCGGCATCAAGGGATTTATCATGAAACCGATAGATCTAAACAACATGGCCAAACTCATTCGGAAAGTCTTGGGCGAATGAGTTTGGCCGCAAAGTTGCCGGTTGCTTGTTGCCGGTTTCTCGTTTAAGACAACCTGCGACAAGTAACGAGGAACCAGCAACCACGACTCCTCGAAAAAGGACAATTATCACTGTTCAGGGTATGTATTTGTTTTCAGGTCATCTAGCTATGACGCTGAGGATAGCCGTGCCCAACATGGAAATGGCCACCAGGATCAGCACGAAAACCGTGCACATGGGGATAGCCACTGACAAGATGGCTTGAGTTCTAT